>JAJXTW010000032.1 GCA_021783455.1 Nitrospirota bacterium
AAACATACCGATTCCCCCTATCTATTTATTTGAAAGTGATCTTGCAAGATATGAAGTGATGGATGGCCAACAACGTCTAAATGCTATTCATGATTTTATGGAAAACAATTTTGCTCTTGTTGGGTTAGAAAAGCTGAACTTTCTCAATGGACGGAGGTATAAGAAGTTACCACCAAAACTTCTCAGAGGAATCGACAGAGCATCGATAAGCGCTATAGTCTTGCTCCAGGAGACTCAAGCAGACAAAAGTGATCCATTTTTGGTTCGTCGATATGTCTTTGAAAGATTAAATACTGGTGGAGAAAATCTGAATCCCCAGGAAATTAGAAATAGTATCTTTCGGGGACCATTCAATGACCTCATAGTAGAGCTTGCGCGTAATAACACTTTTTGCCGTTTGTTCGGTATTCCGGAATACACTGAAACCGACGAAAACGAATATTATGAAAATCCCGAACGTCAAAAGAATAACCTTTATTCTAGAATGAATGACTGCCAGATTATTCTAAGGTTTTTTGCGCTAATTGATGATGATTATGTGCGCGGTTCGATGCGAAGCATTCTTGATAATTGCATGAAACGGCACCGACACGTCTCGACCGAAATATTGTCAAAGTACAAAAGCGAATTCGAAAAAATGATCGCAGCCTGTGACCTGATATTTAAAGGAGAAGCCTTTCTCCTTCCGCCAGATGATAAAGGTAAACGACGTATCTCAATAGCGCTTTTTGATGCCTGCATGGTGGCTCTCTACCGTAGACAGGAACTTCTGGCTACTTTTGTCAAAAAGGGTAATCAGATTCGGGCAAAAGTAAGTGATGCTTTAAATACGAACCTTGAGTTGCTAACAGGCAAGGCGAATACCGCACAGGCTATTAAAGACCGCATTAGTAAGATTGGTAAAATTCTTGACGATGTCGCAAAATAATTTACATAGCACGCAGGTCATAGACGCAGCGCTACGTTTCGATCCGATCGTAAGTGATTTCGAAACAGCGCTGTCAACTTTAGAACAGGTACTTAGGCACATCGAAGAAACGAAGCCTGATGCTAAGCTGAGAGTTGTAATACTCAATAACACAATTGTTGCTTTGACTTCTACGATCGAGGAAGCGTTGCGCGGCTTATTTCAAGAATATCTGTCGATATTGCAGGAAAGTTTTGGAATTCATGGTGAGCTTCGACAAACTCTGCAGTTGGCCAATCTTGAATGCGCTATTCAAGCTCTGAAAAACCACAAAAAGAAAAGTGAGTTAAAAGGAGCGGCAACGGTCGTTTCTAATCTTGATAAATGCTTAAATGGCTTGCAAGGGTATCAACTTTTTAAAGATCAGCTTGTTTACAATCAGGGGAATTTTAAATCGCAGCAAGTCACTGAAATTGCAAAAAAGGTAGGCTTGCCAGATCTGTGGCAGCAAGTATGTATTTCACAAGATGTCGAAGACTATACTGGAGAGCCAACCGTTGAAACCCGAGTAACTCGCTTGATAACATCTTGGAATGAGATCTTTGACGAACGGGACATAGTTGTTCATCGTATTTCTCAAGCTAGTGGTTGGGCACCTGATAGAATTCAACAAGCTATTTATCTCTGCAAACTTGTGGTAAAGAGAATCGCTGCCTGTCTTTCAGAGGACCTCACCAAATTGATCACGTCAGGTCAAGTGAAGGTTCGCATAGGAAAGGACCAGGGTGAGGGGCAGAGGATCGAAAGATAATTAATAAATCGCTTGCCATACACAAGATGACTATTTGTATTCTGGAAACAAGAAGAATAGACAGGTTTTGCTTTTAACCCGCCTCTGCCGTATAACGAAAGCCCAAAATCTCACTCCCTCAACATCTCCCCGACCGTAACCAGGGTAAATCCTTTCTTCCGCAAGCCTTCGATGACCTCCGGCAGCACCTCCGCCGTGTGTACGCCCCTCCTGTTCATATGGAACACGATGATGCTGCCGCCCTTCGCGTCATGAAGAACGACGTGGGCGATCCTTTTCGGCGAAAGGCCGGGATCAGGGTCGCCTGAAGCGATATCGAACTGGATGGTCGTGAGGCCTGCTGTTGCTGCGAGTTTGGCCACGCGCTCGTCCACTTCTCCGAAGGGCGGCCGGAAATACTTCGGGGTTTTGTCCGTGATTTTTTTGATGATCGCCTGCGTCCGTTTCAACTCGCGGAGGACCCGGGCATCATCCTTCTCCAGCAGGTGGGGGTGGTAGTAGCTGTGGTTCGCAAGCTCGAACTGCTGTTGTTCCGACAGGAACTTTACTTTTTCGGGGTTTTTCTCCACCCACCTGCCGCTCATGAAAATCGTGGCTGGAACTTTTTCGCGCAGCAGGACCTCGACTACCTTTTCATCATACTCGTCCGCCAGGCTCGTCGGACAGGCGTCAAAGGTAACGGCCACGAACTTCGAATTTCTCGGGCCGTGTTCGATGACGGGGGTGCCCGGCGTTTCTGCAAAGAGTGCGGACGCTGCAGCAAGAAAGATGCAAATGCCGCCGATGATCGTCATATTTTTTTTCATTCCGTGTTCTCCTCGATTCCGTACTTTTTCAGTTTCTCCAGCAGCGTCGAGCGGGCGATCCCGAGAAGCCGGGCCGTGACCGAGCGGTTCCCTCCCTGGCTCTTCAGCACGCCGAGAATATAGTCTTTCTCGACATCGCCAAGATGTTTGATTGGGGCGTGGTCAGTTCCTCGCAACGGCCCGTCTTCGCGCTCCTGCGCGGGCTGCACGCCGGTAATCTCCCGGGGCAGCAGTCCGGCGTCCATGGCGTCGCTTTTCGTAAGGACCATAGCCCGCTCTATGATATTCTTCAGCTCCCGCACATTCCCGGGCCAGGGGTAGGCCGTCAGATGGGTCAGGGCGTCGGGCGTAAATCCGGTTATATTTTTTTTGAGCACCGCGTTGTAGTAATTCACAAAATGTTCCACCAGAATAGGGACATCGCTCATCCGCTCGCGGAGCGGCGGGATATCGACGGGAAATACTTTGAGCCGATAAAACAGGTCTCCCCGGAAACGTCCTTCCCGCACGGCCCGCTCAAGGTCCCTGTTGGTGGCGGCGATGACGCGCACGTTTACGCGGATGTCCCGGGTGCCGCCGAGGCGCCTGAAGCTCCGGGTCTCCAGAACGCGGAGGAGCTTGGGCTGGACCGCGAGCGGCATTTCCCCGATCTCGTCAAGGAACACCGTGCCGTTGTCCGCGACTTCGAGGAGCCCCGGCTTCTGCTCCCGCGCATCAGTGAAGGCGCCGCGCTCATGGCCGAAGATTTCGCTTTCAAGCAGCGACTCGGAGAGGGCGGCGCAGTTGATGTCGAGGAACGGACGCTCGCGGCGAGCGCTCTGGCGATGGATCTCGCGGGCCACCAGCTCCTTCCCCGTTCCGCTCTCTCCCAGAAGCAGCACGGTGGTGTCGGCATTTTCAGCCATCAGGTCGATCATGTGGCGAAGCCGGTAGATCTCCGTCGACGTTCCCAGGACCGTGTGGTCCATCCGCTGCTGATAATAAAGGTTCTCGATCCGGAGCTTTCGCGTCTCCAGGATCCGGTCTGCGAGCGTGCTCAGTTCCAGGAGGTCGGCGGGTTTTACCAGATACTGTTCCGCGCCGAGCTTGATTGCTTCCACGGCATTCCCGATGCTTCCCCATGCCGTCATGATAATGACGGACGCGGGGCAGTGCCGGGCTTTGATCCGCTTCAGGACCTCCAGGCCGTCCATATCGGGCAGATGCAGGTCAAGCAGAATGATGTCGGGAGGGTTTTTCTCCGCGAAGGCGATCCCCTGTTCGCCGGTGTGCGCCTCGGCAACGTCCCACGTGAGTGAGGTGAAGTGGTGGCGAAGGGCGCTGGTGATCAGGGCCTCGTCATCTATGATCAGAATGCTCGGCATAGGATTACATAATAAACCCGGGGTGCAGCGTCATTAGATACCTAACAACCGTTTTTTTTCCGGAATTTCCCGGTACGGCAGCTTTATTGTCACCGTCGTTCCCATCTGTTCTTTACTTTCAACAATGATTTCGCCGCCGTGGTCCTGGGCAATCTTCCTGCAAATGGGCAGCCCCAGACCGGTGCCCTTGGGTTTCGTCGTGTAAAAGAGGTCAAAAATTTTGTCCTTCGCATCCGCGGAGATTCCCATGCCGGTATCACTCAGCTGAAAGATGATATAGCGGTCTTCCAGCAACAGCCGGGCGCCGATCGTACCGCCGGGCGGCGTGGCATCCATGGCATTCCTGAGCAGATTCAGGAGCAGCTGCCTGATCTGGTTCGGATCGAGGTATGCCTTTATCCGCATTATGTGCCCGACGTCGCTGAATGCGATCTCCCGGCGCTCCAGCTCACCCTGGTGCATGCTGAGCACATCCTTCCACAGGGCCGCTATATCGCAATCTTCCCGCTGCAGCTTCATGGGCCGGGCGTACACGAGCAGTTCCTCTACCAGGCTGTTCATCCGTTTTGTCTCAGACAGGAGTGCCCGAACCAGGTCACGGTGCGCGGGGTTTTCCACTTCGCGCTCCAAAATTTGGCCGACGGAGCTGATCCCAAAAAGAGGATTCTTGATCTCATGGGCGACGCCGGCCACGACCCGGCCCATGGTGGCAAAGCGCTCCTTGTTCAGGAGCTCGGCCCTGAGGGCCTTGAGCTCCGAGAGGTCGCGGAACACGACGATGACGCCTTCCTGTTCCCCGGGGGCGCTGGAGTAATAGGCGCTGGAAAAGCCGATGGGGACCAGTGACCCGTCAGCCAGCCGTACTTCGACTTCCTGATAGGGCCCGACGGAGAAGGCGAGGAACGCCTCCGTCTCCGGGTAGAGGTCCGTGAGCCGCTTGTCCACGAGGTTTTCCTGACGCGCCCGCAGAATTGCGGCGCCCGCCTGGTTAACCAGGGTGACGATACCGGCCGCGCTGATCAACAAGATTCCGCTCGTCATGCTCGACAGGATGCCGCCGAGCAGGTTGGTCTGGCGGGCCAGTTCGAGGTTCTGGTTTTTCAGCTCCTCGCTCAGCATGCAGACGTTGATCGCCATTGCGGTCTGATTGGCAAGAAGCATGAATGCCGCTATTTCAGAGTCGAAAAAGGGCATGGTGCTGCGTTTGTGCGCCGAAAAAACGCCGAACGTGCCGTTTTCGTTCTTGAGCGGCACGGCAAGCAGTGAAGGAAGGTCGCGGGATGCGGCGGCCTTTCCGAGGAGCGTCGTGTCATTGCGAGCGATATTGTAATCGACCACGAATTTATCATTATGACGCAGGGCGTTGCCGAGCAATCCTTCATCCACGGGGAGCCGGCTGGGGCAAAAGTCGCGGTCTTCGCCGGCGTCGACGCAGCCGCCGGCCATACGCACCAGTTCACGGCCATCGGGAGACACAAGCCAGAAAGCGCAGGCGTCCATACCCGCAAATTTCAAGGCGGAATCGGTGAATACATCAAGGGCCTTCGTCAACGTAAGATCGGCCAGGGCCGCAGCGGTCACGCGATGCAGCTCCAGGAGCTCCCGCACCATCTGACGGTTCTCGTCGTGGAGCCGGTGGTTTTCAAGGGCCGCGGACATCTCAGCGGCAAGGATGCGGAGCACGCTGATCCGCCTGGTGCGCGAGGTCTGCTTTCCATCATCTGCAACGACAACCAGGATGCCGATGACCGGAAACACCGGGCACGACATGCAATAGGCCAGTTTGTTGCCGTAGGTTTCCATTATCGGATTTCCGCAGAGGGTGTTGGCCTCGAGCCAGCAGGACAGATCCTGCTTGTTGTACGCGGGACAGTCCGACTTGATGCAGCTCATGATCTGCCAGCACATCCTGCTGTTTGTGCGGTTCAGGAGCGGTATGCAGTACAGGTCGCGGGGATGACCAACGCGGCTGTCCAGAACTTCCACCTTGCCCCTCCGGACCAGGCTGACGAACGGGTCGTTGCTTAACAGGGACTGTCCCTTGAACGGGACGAGGACGCCTGCGCCGGTGTCCCGTTTGATGTCGAGCCAGACCCGCTTACGGTCCACCAGGCAGAGCATGGTTCGTTTGTACCCGAGCCCGTGGGTGACTCCGGTCATGAACCGGTCGAGCAGTTCATCGAGCGACAAGTCGGCGTTGAATATTTTTGTCGAGAGCCGCGATATCGTCGCCAGGTCGCGGCTGTACGCAAAGAGACGGTCCGCCTTGTCCAGCGCTTCATCCGCCGCGGCGTGAAGCGCGGAGGTCCGACTGTTGATCTTTTCTTCAAGTCCTTCATAGGATTCTTCCAAACGTCCGGCCATGGCATTGAAGGCCTGCGCAAGATCCTGCAGCTCGTCCCGGGTGGACAGCGTGATCCGCTGTGCGAGGTCGCCTTTCCCGATGCGTTCAGCACCCTGCGTGAGCGTTCTCAGCGGTTCTAACACAACCATCCGGATGGCCAGGTAGAGGACGCCGCCGAGCAGGGCAATGAGGAAGGCGAGGAACAGCGCCAGATGTCGGGTGCTGGTTTGTATTTCCCGGAGCTCATCCTGGCGGGAGAGCGAGATGAGGAGCACGCCGAGGACCGGTTCGGCGTTCCGGTGGCAGGTCTTGCATTCAGGCCCGCTTTTCAGCGGATAGAGAATGGTGTGAAGCGGAACGGCGCCCTGCTCCTGAAAGGAAATTTCCTTACCCTGTGCAAAGACGTCCCGGATGCGCGGATCACCGCTGCCGCCCTTCATGCCGAAGGCGGCATGGCCGTCCTTGCCGAGCACTTCGAGACGCGCCAGCCCGGGGGTTCCCCGGAGGCCGTTGATCAGTTCGAGGGTGCTGCGCGGCGTGCCCCTCATCATGTTGGCCCTGAGGTTTGAGTAAATCGTAAGAGCGAGCAAATGTTGTTGTTCGTGGGCCTTATCAGCAAGCAGATTCGCTTCCCGACGCACGATTAAGGCGGAGAGGACACCCAGGAAAAGGATGAGGACCCCGAGGACGAGGAACAGGAATTTCGCGTGAAGTTTCAGGCGCACCATGTTGCAATAATACTATACCAGCTGAAATGGGAGGTCAATGGAAAAAGGCCGATTTGGCTGGGAAAAGAAGGGGAGCGTTTGCAGAGGATGCAATTCCGCATTGCCGTTCCCTTCTTCACACCCGTATTGGAAGGATCACGACGGGGATGCCCTCGCTGTAAAATCTTCTCTGCACGGCGAAAATAGTATGGTTGTGGAAAACCCCGGACAGGAATGAGGTCGTCGGAAACACCAGTTGTCCGCCGAAGAGGATCGCGTTCGGGAAACGCTCCAATATCCGGGGCGTCAGGGCGGCGATCTCATCAACCACATCGGTGCCAAAGGAGGAATAGGCGGAAGCATAATACCCATGGCAGCGCATGTAGTTTACGTAACGGTCCAGTTCTTTTTTTACTTCGGCTTTCATGTGTGCTACTTCTTCGATGCCTTTGAAGTTCCCGGCATCGACAGTCCCGACCTGGATGAACACGAAATTTTTGAAGGTCCCGCCGAACAGCCGGATGATGCTGAAGAGCGTGTGCAGTCCCAGGCCGTTGAAGCCGTTCACCAGCAGGATCGCGGTCTTGTCCTGAGGATCGAACTTGATCTTCGTTTCCTTCTCCGGCGCCACCCCCTGGGGAAGCGTGGGGCATGAGGCCTCGGCAACATTCACCAGTTCATCGAGCCTGTGCAGAAGCTTGTACGTGTTATGGTAGTGCCGTTTTGTAAGCAGCGCGATGCCGACCAGTGCCCCGGTGAGGAGCAGGGTGATCCATCCCCCTTCGTAGAACTTGAGAATTGTCACGGAAATCAAGATGAAAAAAGTGAGTGTCATGCCCACGCCGTTGATGAGCAGCTTCTTTTCCCAGTGGTCCTCTTTGCCGCGGACCTGCCACCAGTGGCGCACCATGCCGAGCTGGGACAGGAAGAAGGTGATGAACACGTTGATACTGTAAAGCACGACGAGGTATTTCACCGATCCGTTGGTAAGGACCAGGGTGACGAGGGCTGCGCCGCCCATCATCAGGATGCCCTTCTGGGTCACGAGACGGTCGGAGAGCATGGCGAACTTCGTCGGGAACCAACGGTCGAGCGCCATGTTCGAGAGCACGCGCGGCCCATCGAGGAACCCCGTCTGGGCCGCGACGAACAGGAGCGCTGCCTCGGACAGGAGCGTAATGAGCACGAAGACGGTGCCGCCCTTGCCCCATCCCCGGGTCATGGTCTCGAACAGCACGGCGTTCAATGTCTTTCCCGATTGCGGGACGACGCGGTAGAGGAGATAGGCGATCATCAAACCCATCACGACCAGCGCCAGGGAGATTGCCATGTAATGCATGGTGCGTTTGCCGGTCTTGACCTTCGGCTCGCGCAGAATGGGAAGGCCGTTGCTCACCGCCTCGATTCCGGTGTAGGTGCCGGCCCCCATGCTGTAGGCGCGCATGATGAGCAAGAACATGCCGGCGAATCCGAGTTCGGCCTGCGTTTGGACCACATCGGCCCTCGTGGAAGCGACGATATTACCGAAGTTACCCAGATTTGTGACCACGGCGTAGCCGATGATGAGCGCATGCGTAAGGACAAAGGTCAGGAATATCGGCACCAGGGGGAGGACCGATTCTTTGACGCCGCGCATGTTCATGGCGATAAGGACGAGGACGCCGAAAAACGCGAATGCGACCTTGTACGGCAGCCAGTGAGCGGGAAGAAAACTGAAGAGCGCATCGGCGCCGCTGGCGACGGAAATCGTGATCGTGAGCACGTAGTCGATCAGAAGCGCCGATCCCGAAACCATGCCGGCAGTAGGCGAGAGCAGTTTGCTTGCGACGAGGTAGCCGCCGCCTCCCGTGGGGAAGAGCTCGATGATCTGGGAGTAGCTCGTGGCTATGATGAACACCGTAATGCCGGACATGAGCGCGACAAAGACGCTCAGATATACATGGCCGTGAACGGCCAGAAACGCTTCTTCAGGACCGTAACAGGACGACGACAGACCGTCAGCCCCGAGGCCGATCCAGGCAAAGAATGCGATCAGCGTCAGCTTGTGGAAAAGCGACGTGTCCTCGATATTGTGCTTGCCGCCGATGACCAGGGTCTTGAGCCGTTTGACGATCTGCGGTTTCTGTTGTTGCTCCATAAAGAGATCTCCCTTACTCTTCGGGGTCGAATTTCAGCCGGTACCCGATGCCCGGTTCATTCATGAAAAAACGGGGCCGCGTGGGGTCGTTTTCCAGTTTGTGCCTGAGCTGGGTCATGTACACGCGCAGATACTGCACCTCGTTCACGTGCGCCGGGCCCCAGACTTCGTGCAACAGCTGGCGGTGGGTGATGACCCTGCCTGCGTGCCGGATCAGCACGGTCAGCAGTTTGTACTCGATGGGAGTAAGGTGCACTTCCTTCTCATCGACAAACACCTGCCGCTGCGCAAGATCTACGCGCAGGTTCTGGAGAATAAAAACCGGCTCCTGCTTGCCGGCTGTCTGGCGTGCCGCGTGCCGGAGCGCGACGCGGATTCTTGCCATGAGTTCGCCGGCGCTGAAAGGCTTTGTCAGATAGTCATCGGCCCCTGCATCGAGGGCCTTTACTTTGTCCTGTTCCTGCTCCCGCGCCGAGATAATGACGATGGGAGTTTGGGTCCATTCCCGCAGTTGCCTGGTGACTTCAAGGCCGTCGAGATCGGGCAGACCCAGGTCAAGGAGCATGACATCGGGGTTGCGCGTGGCCGCCTGTGCCAGGCCCTCCTGGCCAGTTGCCGCTTCCACCAGGCGGTATCCGTGGCTCTGGAGCGTAATGCGCAGAAACCGCCGCATCTGGGGTTCGTCTTCGATCAGGAGTATGAGTTCTTTGTCTTCGGGCATATTGTAATAAGAGGGTCAAGGGTCAAGCAGCAAGGGTCACAGTTACCATGGTACATGCTACTTGCTACTTGAACCTGACGTTTCTTCTTCTCTTTTCGGCGCCGGCGGGAGCCCCGCCGAAGACAAAGTAAAGCGGAACACAGCCCCGCCGCCCTCGCGGTTCTCGGCCCATATCTTGCCACCGTGGGCGTTGATGATGGTGCGGCAGATGGCAAGCCCGAGGCCCACGCCGCCCGCGACACCCCGGCCGCGCACGAATTTCTCGAAGATGCGCTCTTCGTCTCCCGGCGGAAGGCCGGGACCGCGGTCGGCCAACTCGACGGTAACCGTATAAAACGACTCAGACGCCGAAAGTTCCAGGGGCGTTCCCGTGGGCGTATACTTGATGGCATTGTCGAAGAGATTCACCAGCACCTGTTCGATCAGCAGGCCGTCAAAGGGAATGAGCGGCAGGTTTCCGGCCAGTTTCACGGTCACCGGATGATCATTCAGCCGGTCGCCAAGGCGGTTCAACACCACGCCCACGATCTCCTCAAGGAACTGCCATTCTTTGTTGACCTGGATGGCGCCGGATTCGAGCCGCGTCATGTCGAGGACGTTCTTGATGATCCGGTTCAAATGATCCGCTTCTTCCTGGATGGTCTTGACCAGATCAAGACGGCTGTCCGTATCGAGCATCACATCGCGCTGCAGGAGCGTCGTCGCTGCTCCCGTGATCGCCGAGAGCGGCGTCCGGAGGTCGTGGGAAATGGAGCTTAAAAGCGTGTTCCGGAGGCTTTCCGTTTCCGCCTTGAGCAGTGCCCGCTGGGCAGCCTCGCCCAGGAAGGACCGTTCAATGGCTATGGCAGTCTGATTGGCAAATGCCTCCAGGTAGTGGAATTGTTCAGGCTCGAAGCCGTCCTGCGCTGATTTCGGAAGGATGCCGATGACTCCGATGACGCCGCCCGAGGCGATCAGCGGCAGATACAGCGCTTTCGCGCCGGGCAGCGTGTCGGAGCCCAGTCCGGCAGGCTGGCGGTGTTCGTACACCCATTGCGCGACGCTCAGTTCCTGCTGCCCGGGAGTGAAAGCGAAGGTCCCGCTGCTGGCAGCGGCGAGGCGGTTCTGCCCGTCGGGCAGGAGGATCGAGATTTGGCTGTCGAATACTTCGCCGATGTGCTTCATGGCGATTTCGGAGAGCCGCATCACCCCCCGCTCGCGGACCAGGTCCCGGCTCAAATTGTACAGGGCCGCGGTCCTGCGCTCGCGCAATCTTGCGGCTTCCGCCTGTTGACGAACCCGGAGCGTAAGCCTGCTGATGACGAAAGAAACGACGAACATAACCGTGAAGGTGATAAAGTACCGTACATCGCTCACGGCAAAGGTGTAAAAGGGAGTGACGAAGAAATAATCGAAGGCCGCGACGGAGAGGAGCGCGGTGAAGAGCGATGGCCACTTGCTGGTGCGGCTTGCCACGAACACCACGCCGAGCAAATACACCATGGCGATGTCGAGCCGTTCGAAGTAGGGAAACAGGAGCCGGGCGACGACCGTGCATGCCGCGACGGTCACGATACTCCAGGCCCATTCACTCCTGCGCCAGATGCGGGTCCTAGCCGAGGGCTCCCGGTGCGCATGGTGCTCAGTAACGTCTCCGCTGATGACGTAGACATCGATGTCGCCGCTTCCGCGGACGATCTCGTCCAGGGGCGATCCGAAGAGCTTGTCCTTCCACCGGGGATGAGTGGGCTTGCCGATGATGATCCTGGTCACGTTCCTGCTGCGCGCGTACGTGAGAATTTCTTCGCTCATACGCTGACCGGAGAGCGTAACAATTTCGGCGCCGAGGCTTTCGGCAAGCCGCATGTGGTCTGCCAGCTGTTTTATGTCCTGCTCCGAGGTCCGGACCCGTGACGGGGCCTCGACGTGCACGGCGATCCACTCGGCTCGAAGTCCCGCTGCCAGTCTTCGCGCAGCGTGGATCAGGCGGATCGAGCGGGGATTGTGGCCCACACATACCAAAATGCGTTCCCCGGCCGGCCAGATATCCTTGATCCCCTTGTCCTGCCGGTAGACCTGCATCTGCTCATCCACGCGGTCGGCGGTGCGGCGGAGCGCGAGTTCACGGAGCGCGATCAGGTTGCCCTTGCGGAAAAAGTTCTCGATGGCAGCGGCCGCCTGCTCCGGCAGGTACACTTTGCCTTCCCGGAGGCGCTGCAGCAGGTCGTCGGTGGGCAAATCGATCAGCTCGATCTCGTCTGCCCGGTCGAGCAGAAAGTCAGGCACGGTCTCCCGGACGTTGACGCCGGTGATCTGTGAGACCACGTCGTTCAGGCTTTCGAGGTGCTGAACGTTTACGGTAGTGTAGACGGAAATGCCGGCGCCGAGCAGCTCATAGATGTCCTTCCAGCGCTTCTTGTGGCGGGAGCCGGGGGCGTTCGTGTGGGCAAGTTCGTCAACGAGAATGATGGCGGGTTTGCGAAGGAGAGCGTTGTCAAGGTCGAACTCCTTTAAGAATGCACCGCGATACTCAACGTTCCTGCGGGGCAGGGTTTCCAACCCGATGAGGAGCGCTTCGGTCTCCTTCCGGCCGTGGGTCTCCACGAGGCCGACCACGATATCCATACCCTCCGCGCGCTTCTGGCGGGCCGCCTCGAGCATGGCATAGGTCTTCCCGACGCCGGGAGCGGCGCCAAAGAATATCTTTAGTTGCCCTTCACGGCTCTGTTCGGACTCCCGGCGCACTCTGTCCAGAAGTTCGTCGGGACTGGGCCTGCGTTCTTCCATAGATAAGAAAACTCCCCAAAAATTAACAAAAAAAATGCTTACAAATATATTTTCGCATATTTTGAGCCTACTGTGTGAGTTTTTTACTATAGACAGATCAGTATTAAATTGCCGTTAAAAATGGACCGGAAAGCATTAAAATTGTATAAAGACGGCAAGGCGAGGAGTTGGCGCGGAATTCGTCGCTTCAGTCGAAAGCATATATCTTACCGTTGCATATTTTCAGAGGCAGACATGCTTCCAGCCCTTTTAGAATGCGATGGATATCTTGAAATCAGTATCGAACAGGAGTGCACAAAAAGTGAATTTCTGCTGTTAGCCCCATGGATCGAATAGAGCTCGAAGTGGTATCGCTCTAAAAGCGCTTCCAGCATGTCTGCCTCTTCTCAGACGTATACACTCCTTACTTACAGCTTTTCCCCGGCGATATTATCAGGCTCGCAACATCTCCCTTTTTCGCGATGTCACCGGCCTTGAGCTCGCCTTCGAGAACCTCTCCTTTCAAGTAATTTTCTCCTGAATAAGAAAGTATTTTGATTTTTCCAACTGCCTTGAGCTCATGGAACTTGTTTTCCCGGTATACAATGAGCGTGTCGCCTGTAGTGATCGCATTCCTTACGTCCGCAGTTCCGCTTTCGAACAGGCACACGACAGTACCTTTCGCCATGATCCCCCGGGTGGTCTCTTCTTCGCGTTCCTCCTGGAGAGGGGACCAGGAAACGGCATGGACGAGTTGAGGCAATCCAAGGCATAAAATCAACAGGATCCCTAGAAGCTTTCCCATTTTTTTCATGCTGTATTCTCCGCCGTTATTTCTGACCGTCGAGCGCTAAGTTCAGTTCCAGAACGTTTACCACAGGCTCACCGATCATGCCGAGCCACCGTCCCTTGGTATTTCTGGCAACAATGTCGCGGATCGCGGCCTCATCGAGTCCCCGGGCTTTTGCCACGCGATGGACCTGATATTCAGCGGCAGCCGGGCTGATATGCGGATCCAGACCGCTGCCGGAAGCAGTGACCAGGTCAACGGGTATCTTCGCGTCATTCCCCGGATCGGCGGAGCGCAGAGCGTTGATCCTCGCCTGCGCCGACTTCACGAGGTCCGGATTGTTCGGCCCGAGATTGGAGCCTGATGACGATCCTCCGTTATAGGGGTACGGAGTCGTGGCCGAGAGCCTGCTCCAGAAATATTTCGGGTCATCGAACTGCTGACCGAGCAGTTTCGACCCGACGGCTTTTCCATTCTTTATAATGATGCTGCCGTTTGCCTGTTGCGGGAATACTGCCTGAGCGATCCCGGTGACGACAAGGGGATAGATGATCCCGGTGAGTATGGTGAAAAGCAATAGGGACATGAGTGCATTGCGAATCATGGTAAACATGAATACCTCCGTCTAAACAATATGCATTGCCGTTACAAGCATGTCGATCAGCTTGATTCCGATGAACGGCACGATCAAGCCGCCGACGCCGTAGATCAAAGCGTTGTTGCGCAGGACCACCGAAGCTCCAAGGGGCCGGTATTTCACGCCGCGAAGAGCCAGGGGAACGAGGAAAATAATGATCAGCGCATTGAAGATCACGGCAGAGAGCACCGCGCTTTGCGGCGTTGCCAGGCCCATGATGTTCAGCGCCCCGAGGGCGGGATAGATGGAAATGAACGCTGCAGGCAGAATGGCGAAATATTTTGCCACGTCATTCGCGATGCTGAAGGTTGTGAGCGTGCCGCGGGTCATCAAAAGCTGCTTGCCGATCTCGACGATCTGGATGAGTTTCGTGGGGTTGGAATCAAGGTCCACCAGGTTGCCTGCTTCCTTTGCGGCCTGGGTGCCGGTGTGCATGGCCACGGCCACGTCCGCCTGGGCGAGCGCAGGCGCGTCGTTCGTGCCGTCCCCCGTCATGGCTACGAGCCTGCCGCCTTTTTGATGTTCGCGGATCAGCTTGAGTTTTGCTTCGGGCGTCGCTTCTGCGAGAAAATCATCGACTCCCGCCTCGGCCGCGACCGCTGCGGCGGTCAGGGGATTATCGCCGGTGATCATGATCGTTTTGATGCCCATCTTCCGCATTTCGGCGAATCGTTCCTTGATCCCGCCTTTCACGATGTCATTCAACCGGATGACGCCGAGCACTTTGCTTCCCTCGGCAACCACGAGCGGCGTTGCGCCCTGTTTTGCAATATCGTCCACGATCGACCGGACATCGGGAGGGAAGGTCCCGCCCATTCTCTGGACGTACTTTTCAACTGAGTCTGCTGCGCCTTTACGAATTTCCCGGTTGTCGAGGTTGACCCCGCTCATGCGGGTCTGGGCCGTAAAAGGAACGAACATCGCGCCGATACTGTGAAAGTCGCGACCCCGGAGGCCGTACTTTTCCTTTGCCAACACCACGATGCTCCGTCCTTCGGGGGTTTCGTCGGCGAGAGAGGCGAGCTGGGCTGCGTCGGCGAGGGCGCCCACGTGCACTCCCGAAGCAGATATGAATTCCGTTGCCTGGCGGTTGCCGAGCGTGATGGTGCCGGTCTTGTCCAAGAGCAGTACGTCCACGTCCCCGGCTGCTTCCACAGCCCGTCCGGACAGGGCGATCACATTTGCCTGGATCATCCGGTCCATGCCTGCAATCCCGATGGCAGAGAGCAGGCCGCCGATCGTGGTTGGGATGAGGCATACGAGAAGGGCCACGAGCACGGTGATGGTGACAGGAGTTCCCTGGCCCGCTGCTTTGACGCTGAAAAGGGAATAGGGAAGAAGCGTTACGCAAACGAGCAAAAAGATGATGGTCATGCCCGCGAGCAGAATGTCGAGGGCGATCTCGTTCGGCGTCTTCTGCCGTTTTGCGCCTTCCACCATGGCGATCATCCGGTCGAGAAACGTCTCGCCGGGACTTGTGGTGATCCGTACCACGAGCCAGTCGGACAGGACCGTGGTGCCGCCCGTGACCGCGCTCCGGTCCCCGCCGCTTTCACGGATCACCGGCGCGCTTTCTCCGGTCACGGCGCTTTCATTGACTGAGGCCACGCCCTCGATGATTTCTCCGTCCATGGGGATGATGTCCCCCGCCTCCACCAGCACGACATCCCCTTTCTTGAGCTGTGAAGAGACGACCTGTGTCACTTCCGCACTCGGGTCGGGCTTTGCGAGCCGCTTGGCCATAACGTCGCGCCGCGTTTTGCGCAAAGAATCAGCCTGGGCCTTGCCGCGGCCCTCGGCCATGGATTCCGCAAAATTGGCAAAGAGCACCGTGACCCAGAGCCAGACGGATATCTGAAGGATAAAGGAAGGCGACGCTTCGCCTTTTCCGGTAACCAGGGCGTGAAAGAAAAGAAGAGTAGTAAGAACACTGCCCACTTCCACGACGAACATGACCGGGTTCTTGATCTGGTAAAGGGGGTTGAGCTTTTTAAGCGAATCCCATGAAGCTTTCTTGACGATCGCAGGATCAAAGAGCGGTCGCTTTTTCGTTTTACTGCTCATGTTTTATTCCTCTGATTAAGACGTTTCCGTTTCTTAAATGGCATGCTATCCGCAAAGAGCATAGAGCATGGGGCTACATGCCTTTGCACTCTGCCCTCTGCTCCATGCGTTACCTTGCCGTCAACTGCTCCGCAATCGGCCCTAATGCCCAGGCTGGCATGAACGACAAGGCGCCGACGATCACGATGACCCCGATCAAAAGGCCTACGAACAAAGGCGTGTGCGTCGGAAGCGTCCCCAGGCTCGCCGGCACCTGCTTCTTTTTTGCCAGGGACCCGGCAATGGCGAGAACCGGGATGATGACCCAGAACCGTCCTATGAACATGGCAATGCCGAGGGCCGTGTTATAAAAGATCGTATTGCCGCTTAACCCGGCAAACGCGCTTCCGTTGTTGTTCGCTGCAGATGAAAAGGCGTAGAGGATCTCCGAGAACCCATGCGGTCCGGGGTTTGCAACGCCGGCAATGCCGGCTTTTGTCGAGACACCGATTGCCGTGCCGATTTTTATCAAACCATTCACGGTCAGGATCACCAGCGCGGCCATCTTCATTTCGAACATTTCGATCTTCTTGCCAAGATACTCCGGCGTGCGCCCAACCATGAGGCCGGCGATAAAAACCGTCATAATGGCCATGATCAACATGCCGTAGAGCCCCGAGCCCACTCCGCCGAAGATGACCTCTCCCAACTGGATCAGCACCAGCGGATACAGGCCGCCCATGGGCGTATAGGAGTCGTGCATGGAATTGACCGAGCCGTTCGAGGCTGCAGTGGTTGCCGTGGAGATCG
>JAJXTW010000033.1 GCA_021783455.1 Nitrospirota bacterium
ACGGCCAGGACTCCTATCTCTTCCAGAGAGGCCGGGCGGTATTCCGTAAAGCCCCCCGGCATTTCGGTCTTATACCAGTCTACAAGCGTCCGTGAATCTTTCCCTTTGGGATCAAAGGAAAGAAGCGCGTTCTTCACGCTCATCACGATGGGGAAGTGAACGCCCCTGTTTACGCATATGAGGCTGCTTGGATAGGGTTTCGATATCGCAAGGATCTTGATCTTCCCTTCGGCAGCAAGCCTCTTCGCCATAGTATCCTCAAGTGCGCCCGCGTCATACTCCCCGTTCAGGACGGCCCGCGCAGTCAAGGCGTGAGAGCCGGTAAAGGCATAGCTTTTGAAGTCTGTGATAAGGACCCCGGCGTCTTCCAGCATTTTGCGGGGAATGAGGTAGCCCTGCGTGGAGTATTTGTCCCCAAAGGCAAAACTTTTACCCTTGAGATCTTTCAGAGTGCTTATAGAACTGTCTGTCCGGGTGATAATGACCGCATGATATTCAGGTCTTCCGCTGTCGTTCAAGCCCACAACTAAACAACGCGAGCCGTACCGCTTCTCTGCCAGAACGCAATTTACCGGACCGAGAGCGGCAAAGTCGGTAATGCCCTTCCCGAGATTTTCTACCGTGTCTTCGTATTTTTCCGTGAACTTGAGGGAGAACTTGTTGCCGGTGTTCCGTTCAAGGTAGCGCAAGAAGGGAAGATATAGCTTGACGTCCTCTTTGGGTTCGAGCCTGAGGTCAAAGCCGAATTTGAGGGAACGCGCATCCGCCCGTGATGCGGTCACTTCTTCTTCCGGCGCCCTCTTATCGAGACTGACCTTTTTGGCCGCCTCCCTGCTTTCGCAGCCGCAGACGAAACCGAGAAGGGCAAGGAAAATGATGATGGCAGTGCTTTTTTTCATCGGCTGATATTATAGCACGGCGCCTGCGGAATGAAAAGAGCGGATTTCCCTGCAGGCGGGTTTGTCGCATTCTGCGCTTTGACTCACGGGTGATCTTCCACCCAGACCTCCCCTTCCGGTGTTGTTTCCTTCTTCCAGATAGGCGCTATCCGCTTGAGCTCGTCGATACAGAAACGGCAGGCACGGAATGCTTCTTCACGGTGTCCTGATGCTACAACGATCAGTACGATGTTCTCTCCCACCGTCAGGTTCCCAATCCTGTGTATAATCGTCGCGTCGATCACGCCGTATTCTCTGATCGCCCGGTCCCTTATCTCGGAAAGCTTCTTCTCTGCCATCCCGGGATAGTGCTCGAATTCAAGCTTCGCCACCTGTTTGTCATGCGAGATGTCCCGCGTGGTCCCGAGGAAAGTGACGATCCCTCCGATGGAGGGTGAAGATAGTTTCAAGTGCTCAACCTCCTGATCCAAAGAGAAAGCTTCCCTCTGAATACGAACGTTTCCTCTTCGTCCGCTTCCTCCCGAGAAAGGCGGCATGAGAGCGACTTCGTCACCGTCCCTGACCGGGGCATCCTTCTTTACGAATTCGTGATTTACAGAAACAATAATCCGGCCCGGCTTGACAAAATCGGATACTTCCGGACATGCAAGCGTCACGTGTTCGAGCAGGTCGGCTACCGTGCCTTCTGCAAGGTCAAATGTTAATTCATCTTTGCGCGAACGCTCTTTTAATATTGCGAAAAGCTTCACGGTTATCATGAGTACTGTTCCTTTGCGGCACATCAATGCAGACAGAATATGCCTGTATCACATTGGGCCTTCTTTTCGTGCATCGGTTCTTTCTTACGCTTTCGTCAACGCGGTCGATTCCGGCTCTTTCTTTTTCCTTCCGAAAAGTCGAGCGGCCAGGATGCCCACTTCATAGAGAAGGTATATCGGAATGGACATGATCGCCTGGTTGAATACATCCGGTGTCGGGGTCAGGATAGCGCCCAGGATAAACGAGGCGAGAAACGCATACTTGCGGTATTTCGCGAGCGTATCCGGGTGGGCGATCCCCATGCGGCTGAGCAGGACGATGACGAGCGGGAGTTCGAATACCGCGCCGCAGGCCAGGAGAAACTTGAGCACGAAATCTATATAATCGCCGATCGTAATGATCGCGATGAGGCTCTCGGTCTTATACTCGAGGAGAAAGGGAATGGCGAAGGGCAGCAGGAGCAGGTAACAGAAAAGCATTCCGAGCATGAAGAAGCCTGTCGAGAAAAAAACAAAAACGCCCGCGAAGCGGCGCTCTTTCGTCAGGAGCCCCGGGCCGATGAATTTCCATACCTGGTACATGATCATCGGGAAGACGAGCATGATCCCCGCGATGAGAGCTATTTTCAAATGGGACCAAAACGGCTCCACCAAGGTCGTGTAATGAAGCTTCTGCTGTACCTGGTTCTGCACGAGCCCGACGTAAGGATAAGAAGCATGAAGCGTGATCTTTCCGTTCATCGGGAACAGAAGGAGGCCGAGTATCTTTTCCGAATAATAGAAGCAGGCGCCGAAGCCGACCGCGATCCATAGAATTGTATTGACGATCCTCTTTCTCAGTTCGTCGAGGTGGCTCCAAAACGTCATCCGCAGCTGTGCCGCACTAGACATGCTCTTTTTTCTCCTCTTGATTCCCGCCATCCCCGCCGTGCTCCGGACCAATAAACGAATTCTCGGCTTGTTTTACGGCTGTTTCCTGTTCCCCGGGACGAACCGCAGCCGGCGTACCGTCCTCATTGTGGCCGTGGGGCACTCCATGGCCGATATGTTCAATCTGCTTGATCTCCTCCTTGATGTCAGCTATGTCCGCGGTTTTTTCGACTTCCTTCATCTCGGTCCTGACCGACTCCTGGAATTCATCGGTCGCTTTTTTGAATTCCGCCATCGCGCGGCCGATCGATTTCCCCAACTCGGGCAGTTTCTTAGGACCGAAAACAACAAGTGCAATGACGAATATAACGAGCAACTCCGGTATGCCGAGACCGAACATAATAGCACCTCAAAAAGAGTCTTGATGCATCTTCCCGCTCCCGTTTTCCGGGGGCAAGGTTTATCCCTGCGGAAGCGGGGACAGGGACGACACCTGGATTCGTCCCCGAAGGAATTTATCGGAGATTAAAGCATTTCCCGGCTGTTGCCAAAACACCGGACAGACGGGAATGACAATAACAGTTTGTAGTAGCATTTCATCCGCGTCAATCTGTGTTCAGCATGCCGATACGAACCTTCACTTGGTCAACTGACATTATTTTTTCTCAAACGTTCCACTCTCCCCACACGTCTTTTTCACAAGACGGATATCGGTCATAGTCATGTCCCCGTTCCTCCATCTCCCTCGAGAAGGGGAAGGGTAACCACGAACGACGCTCCTCCGGCCGGATTATTTACCGCAAGGATGCCTCCTCCATGCTGCTCCACCAGGCGCTTCGCAAGGGCAAGACCGAGTCCGGTTCCCTTCGGCTTGGTCGTGAAAAAAGGCAAGAATATCTTATCGATTACGTCCCCACCGAGCCCTTTGCCGGTATCCAATATTGAAATGCTCAACAACGGCGATCTCGCGCTGTAAGAGGTCCGAACGGTAATGGCGCCGCCTGCCGGCATGGCGTCGGCCGCATTCAGGAGGAGGTTCAGGAACACCTGCTGGAGCTGGAAAGGATCGGCCTTGGTCTGCGGCAGACGGGCGGCAAAATCCTGCACGATCTTGATTGAGAGCGAGCTATTTGATAAAAACAGCGGATGTTTTTTCGCAAGAGATATCGCGGCGTCAAGCACTTCGTTCAGGTCAACGCTCATGAACTGCGGTTTCGGTGGTCGGGCGAAATTGAGGAGACTTTTGAGAAGGACCTCGATCCGCCTGACCTGCTCGATCACCTGCGAAGGGAGGTTCTTGTTTTCCTCGGAGACCGTCGGGTCTCCGGAGAGCACCTCCATCGCAGCCTTGATGCCGGCCAAGGGGTTGTTTATTTCGTGAGCAAGCCCGCCGGCCATCTCTCCAAGCACGATGGCTTGCTCCGCCCACTGCATCTTCATATAGTGTTCCCTGAGCGTGAATGCCATATCGTTGAACGAGGCCGCCACCTCGCCGAACTCGTCCTTGAGCCCTTCGATTCGATAACTCAATTCGCCGGCCTTCAGCCGCCTTGTGGCAATGAGGAGCGCGCCGACCGGCTTTGTAAAACCCCGCAGAAATACGCCGAACAGGCCCAGCGCAATGAGCGGCACAGCCGCAAGGAGAAGGGAAATGACTGTTTTTGTGCGCGCAATTTCTTTCAAGGTGGACCGTGTCCGCTCTTGAAGGTTCCTGTCCGTCATATTCGTGATTGCGCCCACCTCCGCGATCAGGTCCGCGCCTGCCATGAAGGCGACGTTCTCTTCCGCCCGCATCCTGCTCCGGTTCGCACGGAGGGTAAAGACCCTGCTCAAGGCATTTTTGTACTGTTCGTTCTGATTTCTCAGATTCGTAAGCCTGCGCATCACGCTTTCGCCATGGTGGCAGTTGAAACAGGCGTCGAGGGCGCTATCCATTGTGCGGACGTCCGTCACGACCGCGTCCATGCTGCGCGCGTGCCGCGTGTTCCAGAGGTTTAAATCGGACTGCGCCCTTTTGATCCGTATGAGCAGTTGTTCCCGCAGGATTTCTACCCGGTGGAGCCTGATGAGAATATCCAGCTTGGCCGTGGACTTTTCGATCGTTGTGATGATGAATAACCCGCTCAGGATAAAGATCAGGGAACAAACACTGAAGGCTATGATGATCTTGCGTTTCATTATTCGTTCAGGTAGTCGTATGCGGCGAGGTCCAGCCCGGCTTCCTGCGCGTAGGTGTAGACGGGCCGGTAATCGTTGTCAATCGTTTCGATGAACCGCTGAGCGCCGAAGGTTTTCAAGACCGCCGACCCCTCCTGGTCTTTGTCCATGGCTAAGAGCGCGGCCTTGAGCCGCATTTTCACGGTTTCGTCGAGGTCTTTTCTCACTGCCAGACCGTTCTCGGGAACGTCGGGAGACCGCTCCAGGACCACGAGCTCGTTCCTGATTTTTGCGTCGATTTCCGCAAGCCGTTCATAGACCGTGTTCTTCGCGGCCCCGATGTCCGCCTTCCCGTTGAGGACATCGTAGATCGCGTCCTCATGCGTGCCGGTGAAATAAATTTCTTTAAGGTACGTCCGGTATTGTTCCCCGTGTTTTTTAAAATACGCGGCCGGCAGGAGATACCCCGCGGTGGTGGCTTTGTCCACGAAGGCGAAACGCTTTCCTTTCATATCCAAAATGGATTTGATGCCGCTGTCTTTCCTCACGAAGAGCAAACCGTGATACGTCGAGGCGCCGTTCAGACTCACCGGTCTCGCAAGAACCTCGACACCCAGCCTTTTATGGGCCAGCGCGTAGGTAAAACTCCCGAAGAAGGCGCTGTCCATATCGCCGGAAATGAAATTGCTGATGATATTCCCGTAACGGGGGAGAACCATCAGCCGTATGGCTACGCCGGTCCTTTTGGATAGATAAGCCGCCAACGGCTCGTACCGATCCATCTGTTTAAAGATGTTCTGTTCGGGAATCAGTCCGATAAGTATGGTTTTCTCCTGTCCGGATTTGTTTTCCGGATTCTTGGGAGTCGCCCTTTCCGTCCGTTTGCAGCCTGTTGCGGACAGGACGGCAGCGAAGAAGCAGATCGGGATGATCAGCGTCCTTAGAGAAGAAAGGTATCGCTCAAAACGGCGGGGCGTCACAGCAGCTCCAAAACTCATCCAAATACTCCTTAATAGCAGCCACTCAGACGGACAACAGGCGCTATCCCCGATACTTGCTGCGTTCTCACCATTCCTCGGGCGCTTCACACCGGTAAGCTTCATGCGCGAGCGTTGCCTGTCAGCTCCGGTGCAGGCCTGCCGATATGATGTCCCTGGGACAATTGCATAATCATAGAGCGGCCTCTGGCTGCAACCAAATAAAGCCATCATCCCTCTAAGTCATTTTCGGGACTGCTCGTCAGTCCTCTCAAAGGTCCCGCTCTTGCCGCCTGTCTTTTGTATCAGCCTGGTATCGGCGATGGTCATACCTCGGTCTACGGCCTTGCACATGTCGTAGATCGTGAGCCCCGCTGCGGAGATCGCGGTGAGCGCCTCCATCTCAACGCCCGTTGGTCCTGTCGTCCTGACTGTAGCCTGCATGTTCACGCACGATGCAGTCTCGTCCGCGTCGAAAGAAATTTCCACGGCAGAGAGATTCAATGGATGGCATAATGGTATTAGTTCCGCTGTTTTCTTCGCTGCCATGATCCCGGCAATCCGTGCGACTCCGAACACATCTCCTTTAGTGACCTTGCGGTCCAGTATGAGCCGAAGAGTTTCCGGCCTCATAAAAACGCAGCCAGCGGCAACCGCCTCGCGGACCGTTGCCGCCTTTTCGGAAACATTTACCATGCGCGCCGCGCCGTCTTCGTCAAAGTGAGTCAGCATTCGTTTTTATCCGCCGATCTGAGACATGGGAGACAAGGAAGGATGGCCCAAAGACCCGTCGCGTAGCGTGTGGCTTGCGGGTTTGGACAGGACAGCGCTGCGATACAGAGCTTCGAGTTCTTCGTCGGACGCGCCGTTCCTGAGAGGAGTTTTAAGGTCCACTGTTATTTCTGAGAAAAGGCAGGGCCGTAACTTGCCGATAGCGGTGAGGCGCAGCCTGTTGCAGGAACTACAAAAGCAGTTGCTTATTGCGCTGATGAAGCCGATCATGCCGGCCGCGCCTTCAATCCGGTAATTTCTTGAAGGACCGCCGCCTTTGAAGGGAAGCCGGATGAGCTTCCCCGCGGACGTTACGCGCGCCATGATCTCATCTTTGCTCAGATACGCATCAGGTTTCCATGCTCCGTTGTTTCCGATGGGCATAAACTCGATAAACCGGATGTGAACGTCCTTTTTCAGTGTCATAGCCGCAAAGGCGGAAATTTCATCATCGTTGACGCCCCGTACCGGGACCACATTGATCTTCACCGGCGAGAGCCCGGCTCGTTCCGCTTCCGCTATTGCTTCCCATACGAGATCGATCTCGCCGCCTCTCGTTATGTCCCGGTAACGGTCCTCAAGAAGCGTGTCGAGGCTGATGTTTACCCGGTCGAGCCCCGCCTTTTTAAGCGCCTTTGCCATACCGGCCAACCGTTGCGCGTTCGTCGTTATGCTGAGATCCTGAATGCCGGCGCTCTTGATCCCTGAGAGGAGCTGTACAATATCATTACGCAGAAGCGGTTCGCCGCCGGTCAGACGAACCTTTCTGACGCCGTATTTGCACGCGATTCGTACGATCCTGATGATCTCGGCGGTGGTAAGAATTTCGGATTGTTTGAAATGCTTGAGTCCCTTTTCCGGCATGCAATAGATGCATTTCAAATTGCACCGGTCCGTTATGGATATCCTGAGATAGTCTATCCGCCTGTTGTAAGAATCCGTGAGACCGTCGAACGCAGCTAAATTGTCAGTCGTCATAATCAGCCGATCCACCAAAAAATCTTCTCTCGCTTTTATTAACACATTATAACCAGGACGACATCAATTCCGGCATTCCGAGTCCGAACATTGCGTCTTCCTGTACTCTTCCTGTGTATTAAGATTGACAAACGACCGCCTTCCGGGATCGAAGCGATCTATTTCTTCTTCTGTCAGGTACCGAACCCGTTGACCTTTGAATATCCCCCATATCCGCTGCTGTTCGCGTTTCACATGGTCTTCAATGACCGGCAACAGTTTCCGGTGATAAACGGCATGAAGCGGTTCTACAACTTCTCCGATCTTAGGAACGATAACATCATGCTCGCCTGCCAGTCCGGCCATATACGTAAGAAGTTTCGGGTTGAGAAACGGCATATCGCACGCTACTACGATGTTGTATTCATCTCCTGAAGCACGGAGACCGGAATAAATCCCGGTAAGCGGACCACGCTTATCACAGAAGTCTTTTACCAGGGAAACGTCATACCGGGCATATGAATCCGGAGAATTGGTAACAATGATGATGCGGCTGGCCGCGCTTCTGAGCGATCCGAGGATGTGCTCGATCATCGGGATTCCGGCAACCATAAGGAACGCCTTATCTGTGCCCATGCGCCGGTTTTCACCGCCGGCAAGTACAATTCCGGTCATACGTATTTTTCCTGCAGCCTGGTTACGGCCGTCTTCGGCCGTGGAGCAGAAGTCTGTTGTTTAGCATTCAGGTTCAAGCTGTTTTCTCTTCCTTCTTCTCGCTGATCAATAATCCCTCTTTCTGCTCTTCCGGTTTCGGCTCATCCTTTTCAGCCATTGCCTTTTTGAACGAGCGGATGCTTTTCCCCAAACCTGCCCCGATTTCCGGCAGCCTACCGGGGCCGAAGACGATCAATACGATAATAAGTATCAGGATCAAGTGCATTGGTCTTAACAGTCCTTCAAACATTGTTACATCCTCCTAAGTGTAGTTTTAAGCTTTCGCATCTTTCGATAAGAAAGCGGGTAATGGATTCGACATCGTTGAGATCAAACTGCGGAATGGTGGTATCCCATATTTTATCGGAGACCAGCGCGATAAAAGAGGAATCCTCCAGACAAAGGGGCCGTGTCCCCGAAACGCCGTACCGGAAAACCTCGATCTTGTTCCGGGCATCCGCTTTGAACCCCTCGTAAATCGTCATATCCGCATCGCCGGCCGCCCTCTGCATCTCCTCGATCGAAGGCATGGCATCGAGATTCCTGATCACGGTCACATTCTGCCGGGCCGCGAGTACGACAGCTTCGGCGCCTGATCGGAGATATTTGTTCAAGTCCGTATCATTTACATCAAAGCCTTCTGATGCATGCTTGATCACGGCAACACGGAGCCCTTCTGCTTTGAGCACTCTGACGATCTTTTCGATGAGGGTCGTCTTGCCGCTGTTGGACGCGGCTGCGACAAAAGAATAAAGATTCATACCTGAACTGAAAACCTATCCCCACCCAGCCTCCCCTTGAAAAGGAGGGGTCATAAAGCTTATCCGAGTTTCCCAAGGGGACAAACGGGATATCTGCACACATCACACTTCATACAAAGCCCGCCATGCCCCAGTTCGGACAGTTCCCGCCTCCCGATCTTTTCTCCTGCAAGCACCCTTGGAAGAACCAGATCGAATATCGTCGTTTTCGCATACATGCCGCAGGCGGGAATGCCGAGAATGGGAACTTCGGCAGAGGGCAGAGCGCATGGCGCAGAGGTTTTTTGTCCCATGCTCTCTGCGCTACGCTCTTTGCGTATATATCCTACCAGAAACATCGCGCCCGGCAGCACAGCTGAACCGTAGGTAATGTCGTCCGCTCCCAGTTCGCGGATCGCAAACCGTGTTACATCATCGGGATCAACGGACATACCGCCCGTGGTGATCAGGAGATCGGCCCCGGCATTCAACAACTCCCGCAGCCTGTCCACGATAAAAAACTTGTCATCAGGGGCGTAATAAATGCCGACAAGTTCCCCGCCGATCTCCTCTATCTTTTTCGTTATGACCGGGGCAAAGGCGTCCTTGATCCGTCCGTGGTAGACTTCGTTGCCGGTGATGACCACACCAACGCGTGGTTTGCCGATTTCCTTTACTTCAATGACTCCTTGCCCCTGGCTACTGGACCCTGGACCCCTCCTCGCAATTCTCACCGCCTGTTCAACGATACTGCGCTTCACAACCAGCGGGATCGCCCTCGTCCCCGCGACTGTCTGGCCTTTTTTAACGACCGTATTATCATGGAGCGTAGCGCACATTACCTCGCCCAGCATATTGAATTCCAAAAGCGCATCTCGATCTATCTTCAGGAGACCGTCACGCTCCGCAATAATACTGATCTTGCCTTCCTTCGGCTCGCCTTTGATCGCGACCCCTTCGCCCATAAGCGCCTTTGCGATTGCATAGGCAGCGTCGTTCTCATGCATTTCGTCCTCGGTAACGTGAAGGACAAAGAGATGTTCCTTGCCGAGCCGCTGAAGGTGACATACGTCCTCTTCCCGGATGACGTGTCCTTTCTTAAAAGCGCGTCCCTTGAACTCGCCGGGCCGGATTTCCGTGATGTCATGGGCAAGGACCGTGCCTACGGCCTCCGTTACATGAACTGTTTTACTCGATGGCTTGTTCCCTGGTTCGGAACCATGGATATCGCACATAATCCCCTCCTATACTCTCACGATCTTTTTTATTCCTGATAACCCGTAGTGAATCGTCAAACCCGCCAGGAAGCCGATGGTAAGGTTGCTGAGCGCAAATCCCAATGCCCCGACCGTAAACGCAACGAACACCGCCTTTTTATCATTCACGATATCTTTGATGAACAGCGAATGCTGAATGCCGACATAGCAGAGAAGAACGCCGAGAATGCTGGCGGGAAAAGCTTTTATGGCGGCAAGTGCGGATCGGCCGCATAACAGGCCGACACCGATGAGAAAAAAGCCGATGATAAGACCGGACTTTCCGCTGGTCGCCCCGAACTTGCGATGCGCCGTCAGCCCTCCGCAGCCATGGCACATAGGCGCGCCTCCGACCAGCCCTGATACGATATTTGCTATCCCCATGCTCAAGGGGATGTTCTTCAGATTGAGCCGGTCCGCTTTTTCTCCATAGAGCAGTCTGCCCGTTTCGTTTGTCGCCACGATAGCGTTGCCGAACGTCAATGCAAGCTGGGGCACAACCAGGACGGCAAATCCCTGCCACAGATTATTCCAACTCGGCAAGGCAGGAGCCACGGCGACGGGTCCGATCACCGCCAATGACATCTCTTTGAACGAAAAGACCGCGCCCAAAGCTAAAAGAGGAATGAGGGGAGGGACTCTCTTAAACAGCGTCATGGTGACAATGAGAATAATTCCCGCAGCGACGGCGATGACAATATCCGTACTCATAAGACCGAGAGAAGTTTTCACCAGCATGGCACCCAGACCGAGTTGAATACCCCGTATAACCGAGGTCGGGAACAATTGCCCCAGCCGCGCGCTCATTCCCGTAACGGAGATGAGAATGAGAATAAATCCCATAACGATGCCGGCCGCATTGATGACCGTGTATCCCAAGCCAGAAGCAATGGCAATGACCGCCATTGCCTTCATCGGCTGCACCGGCATGGTTATCCTAAAATACAATGCTGATCCTACATAGAACATTCCAGCCATAAGAAACAGCGCAGTCGGATTGAAGCCGTTTTTTGCGATCAAGGCGACGGCAAGGGGAAACAAAACGCCGATGTCGCCGAAGGCGCCCGAAAGTTCCCAGAGGAATCTTCTCGCGCTATCTAAATACTCGTTTGAACTTTTCATCAACGATCTCCTGTATGCCGTTTTCAAGGGTTTCATACTTCTTTAGGAATCTACGCGCATCTTCCGTCAAGGTAGCTCCGCCGCCGTTCTTTCCGCCTGCCTGCCTCTCGACGAGCTTCACGCCGAGCCGCTCTTCCATCGCCTTGATATGGCACCACGCCTTACGGAAGGTAAT
Organism: Nitrospirota bacterium; assembly: GCA_021783455.1. Classification (GTDB taxonomy): domain Bacteria; phylum Nitrospirota; class UBA9217; order UBA9217; family UBA9217; genus JAJYKN01. The sequence continues at coordinate 11,397 of JAJXTW010000033.1, forward strand.
GTCGACTTTTTGCGCGGCCTGGTTGATCGAACCATGCGCATCGATGGCCTCCAGGAGAAACCTTCTCCCTCTGCCGAAAACAGGCTCGTTAGCGACCTCGATCCAAAGTTTCGACCTGATAGCCACACCATTATGACTTTTCCGCATAACGCACCCCCGAAAAAGGCGTCTGAACCGCGTAATAGCCGCCCTCTGCGCACGGCCTGCACAGGATCTTGCCGTCCCGGTTGATTTCTCGCATATCCTGGACGTGTTCCCCGCAAGAATCACACTGTACCCTGCGCATCGGCCTTCCAGGCATATCCTCCGGCGCAACCTTGACGCTCACTTCCATCACGTCGAAAAGCTCTTCATCGGACATGATCTTGTACGCTTCCAGCTGTCCTGCGTATTTGTTCTCGATTTCAGGAAAATGCTCCCTTGCCTTGTTGCGGGAATCCTCGCGGGCAACGATCCGTGCTGCCTTGCCTGTTTTAAGATTCACGTAAGTCGCCGCCATCTTTCCGTAGTCCATAAATTTCATGGTCCGGTGTCCCAGGCTGCATCCCGTTACGGACTGGACCGCGTCGGTTGCGCACCGGTCCATCTCGACGAACACGATGACGCTCTTCCGGTCCACTCCCTTCGGATCATGAAGGCCGAGTTCCCTGAGCCCGAGCATGGACATTCGAACACCCAGCACCTGACCGGCGCACAGATGACCGTGAATCTTTACAGACTGCTCTAAAAGAGCGTTAAAATCTGTTTTGCTGTTTGTCGCAGGAATCATTTTCATCCCATTATCTCCCGACAAAGTCTATTACCTTCCTTGTAGCCCTGGCCACCTCTTTATAGAACGAAGTCTCCGCCGCCTCTTCCATGTCCTTGGTGAAGTCCGGTATCCATTTCAAAAGATGCTCGTCTAAGAGTTTTTCCGTAATCCCCGGATAAACATCTTTCCCATCCGCATTCGAGTTCATCCGCTGAAATAAGAGAGCGATAAAGTTCAGCTCCGCACCTATGTGGTCCGGCATTACCTCGGCGGTATTTATCGTGAGCCCCGCCCCTTCGTAAAGCGCCCGGACCTGATCCGCCGCGTCCTGCATCATGAGTCTCTTCGGAGAGGTATAGACCGACTCCCACGGCGGACAGGGCAGTTTATACGGCCCGATAAAAAGCCGGGTATGCTCGGATAAAAGATTTTCCACTTCCTCTTCCGAATTCAGATCAATCCCGCTGATTGCCTTTTTCAGATCGGCAAGAAAAATCGAGGTGTCCTCTGCAAGAGCTCTCTTCCAGTTCTCAAGTGCCTCCCGGGAAGGCTTGCAGAGATACATGCTGCTGAGTAAACCAAACGCCTCTCCCGGCGTTACCATTTCCGCTGTCGTCATAATCGTAATTCAGGAGGGGCGGGCAATCCCGCCCCTCCTGCCTCTCTATTTACTTGTTCTCGACGAATCTTACCGACGGGATCGTCAGCTTCGGGTCTGCAAAATTCGGCAGCCGATCGACGAGCTCTCCCTTGAACACCGGATTGGGGAAGGCGTTGCCTGCCTCCACATCCGGAAGTTTCCCGTTGGAAAGGGCGTACCCCATGCAGGTCCTCACGCACGCGGGCGGGAGCCCCGCCTTCAGCCTATGAATGCAGAAAGTGCATTTGTCCATCTTCTTCTTTTTCTCGTCGAAGGTCGGCGCGCCGTACGGGCAAGCGGCCGCGCAACGCTTGCAGCCTATGCACTTGTCCTGGTTGATCAGAACGGCGCCGAATTCCGGTTCCTTGGTGATCGCCTTTTGAGGACAGGCTTTCATACAGGCCGGCTCCTCGCAGTGATTGCAGGCAGAGGAGATATATCGCACCTTCATGTTCGGATATTTCCCCTCTTCCTTGATGATGACCCTCCTTCGTCTTACGCCGACGGGGAGGTCGAACTCCTGTTTGCAGCCCGCCTCGCACGCCCTGCAGGCAATGCAATTCTTCTCATTGAAAAGCCACGCCATCTGCTTTGGATTTTTCGCCATGATTATCGCCTCCCTATGCCTTCACGACTTTTACGCCGATTTCTTTATGGACCGCCATGCCCGAGGTCTTCTCCGCCACTCCCGCGAGGAATTGGCCGTCCGCGGTCCCTTCAGGACACCAAGTGTTGATCTTGTTCTGAGAACCTCGTGCGACCTTCCCGAAGCCCCAATGACCGTAGCCGTGATGAAGGGCCACAACCTCCGGATGGATCCGCTCGGTTGCCTGCACCGTGGCCTTTGCCTTGCCGTAAGGGGACTCGATCCATATGGCGTCTCCGTCCTGCAGACCGAGCCGCGCTGCGGTCGCGGAATTCATCATGAGCGGGTTGTCCGGCTTCATTTCCATAAGATAGTCGTTGTTGAACGTCCGGGAATGCGTATGCTCGGACTGTTTAAAGTTGACCAGATAAAGCGGAAAATCAGTCGTCGGCTTATAAATCGGCTCGACATAATCCGGCAAGGGGTTCAGACCCTTTTTCTCCATCTGCTCCGAATAGAATTCACATTTCTTCGAGGGGGTGGCAAAACCGTTTTTCTTGTACTTTTCATAATGCGTCTCGCCTCCGATAAACACCGCCCCGGGGAGCGCCAGCATCTCGTCGAGCGTTTTTCCGATAGGCCCGTTCTTGAGCTGGTCGGAGATGTATTCCGGATAGGTGTCAGGCAGGGTCTTGCCGTCCTTGTCCTTAAGCTTCATTTTCTTGGCGAGGGCGAGGATGAACTCCTGCTCGGTCATTCCGTTGATCACGGATTTGACGGCAGGCTGCCGTATGGCCGTGGCCGGGAACGTGACCCAGTTCACATTCACTTCCCACCGTTCGAGATAATGACTGCCCGGGATAATGATGTCCGCAAGTTCGGCGGTCTCGCTCATCATGGTATCCATGACGACGATGTATTCAAGCTTCTTCAGCGCCTCGATGTTCTTTTTTGTGTTGGGTATTGCCATAACGAAGTTGTGGAAGTGGAGCACCGCCGCGCGGAGCTGATAGGGCTTACCCGAAATCATCGCATCCCTTGTTTCTACCAGGACGCCGGATCCGTGCGCAAACGGATACTTTGTCCCTACACCGTCAATTCGCTGCGCTTTCGGTTTATCTACATTGAAAGCCCGGCGCTTTCCGCCCATGGCCTGCCTGACCATCATGTTTCCCGGCTTATCGTATTGTCCCAAAAGGGCGGGAAGCATCGCGATTGCTCTTCCACCGTCTGTTGCGTTGGTGTGATGACCCGGCCCGCTCCATGAATCGACAATAGCTGGTTTTGCCGAGGCAAGTTCCTTTGCTATCCTGCGAATGGTATCAGCCGGAATAGAAGTTATCTTCTCGGCCCATTCCGGGGTCTTATCGGCGACGAGTGCGGCATATTTATCGAAGCCCACAGTGTAATTGTTTATGAACTCCTGATCGTACCATTTGTTCGCCACGATCTCATGCCCCAGCGCGAGCGCGAAGGCGCCGTCGGTCCCGGGCCGGATGGGAACCCATTCATCAGCCTTTGCCGCTGTCTGACTCATGCAGGGATCGACCACGACCATTTTTGCCCCTCTTGCCTTGCCAAGGTTGCAAATGCCGGGCAGGTGCGACCATTTTGTCGCCCCGAGAAAATTCCATCCGAAAATGAGGGCGTACTTCGTATTGGCAAAGTCAGGCAGCGGTCTGTCGTCTCCCATCACCAGCTTAAACGAAGCCTTCCTCGCCACGTCGCAGAGATTTGAGTGCTGCGAGTAGTTCGGGGAACCGTAGAGAAGGTTGAAATCTCCCTGCATGTCGGTAAATGATGAATCCTCCGTGGTCCAGAAAAGGGCCTCCGGACCGTATTTCTCCCGGATGTGCAAAAGATTTTTTGAGACTTCGTCGAGGGCCTCGTCCCATGAGATGGCCTTCCACTTCCCCGAGCCCCGCGGCCCCACCCTCTTCATCGGCTTTTTCAGCCTGTCGGGATCATAGAGCGCCCTTGCGCCGGAGTTCCCTTTCGGGCATAACCTTCCGCCGAGTGCCTTCAATTCGGCATAGTCTGAAGAGATATTCGCCACGCCGATCGGATTGTATTCATTCGGCTCGATCTTCACGACCCTGCCGTCCACCACATGGACCTTTATGCCCGATGTCCCGCCGCACATCTGGCAGGTCGTGTAAACCCACTTGCCTTTTCCCGACATCTTCTCCTGCGCACTGGCTTCCCGAAACAAGCCAAGCGTGCCATCCCAGAGAAGCCCGCTCGCAATTGCCGCGCCGGCAAGGGCCGAACTCCATTTAAGGAACGACCGTCTCGTAAATTCCTTTCCCGTAGCCTGCTCGAACAATCCTTTTTCTTCTTCCGTAATATTCTTCTTTTCGCTCATCGACATTCTCCTTTATTGCGCATACAATACTTTTGCGCCTTTGACGCCGCCGCTGTGGCAGCCGGCGCAAATCTGCGGATCGACCTGTTTCCGCAGGGCAGCCGCTGAGCCGTTTCGCACATCGACGGACTGGTGACAATCGGCGCAGTTCTTCGGCGTGCCCAGTTTCGATTCCAGATGGACCCGGTGATACGTCTTGAACTTCTTGTTGAGCGTGACATCCTTTGTGATATTGCCATGGCAGGCAAGACACTCTTTGTTGCTCAGCTTTCCCGCGTTCTTATGCAGCTCGACAAGATTCTTCTCAGCAGCTCCCGCTGTTGCAACGGAAAGCAGGAGCAGCAAACATCCGATTACTACCTTCTTCATAATATTCCTCCTCTCACAATTAACTTTTCGCCGGTTCATTCTCTTTTGCCGCTATCGCCTTCTTGAATCCGCCGATGGCCTCGCCAAGGCCTTTTCCGAGCCCGGGCAACCGCGACGGTCCGAAGAGCAGCAGCACGATTACCAGGATAATTACTATTTCAGGCATTCCCAATCCAAACATGATTCACCCCCATTCTTTAACGATTTTTATTTCTCATGGCGAGGATTTTTGACGACGGTCTTCATTGCCTCTATCACGGCGCTCTCAACCATCACAGACGGGGATCCGATATCACCGCCCCTGCCTGCGTCCACGTAATAATGAGGCGGCAGAAAATTAAGAGCAAGGGCGGTCATATCGCTGATGCACTTTTCACAGCGACAGACGGCGCAGCGATCGTCCCGCAGGCATCTGTCAAGAACAGTCAGTACCTTTTGGTAATTGGCGTTCGCGATGGCGCACTCGCGCGTTTCATCTCGTTCGCAATAATTTTTCGAGGATGCCATGGGGACAGCTGATTTGTCGGACGAAGAGCTTACTTGCATGGCCTGTCTATTACAAGTTCCATGCCTTTACTAACGCGTTGATTAGCAATGATATGCAGCGGGCTGAATGTTACGGCAGCGAAACACCCTGGCAGGAGAGCATCAATAACTGACGAATAAAATTGATTTTTATTAAACAGGTATAAAACAGGCACTGTTACGGT
>JAJXTW010000262.1 GCA_021783455.1 Nitrospirota bacterium
CTATTTGGAACGAAAATGAACAGGAGAGAGATGCATTACCACGAATTGTAAGGTGTGCCATCCAGAGCGATCAGCGGGCTTGCGCTGTGCACGTCGAAGACGCCGCCTTCTTCGCCCTCGGGGGCAGCGGTGATCCAGTCAGGTGCGCCGGTAAAGGGGTCTTTGGGGATATCCCGCAGATAACTCCTGGTCCGCTCCTGCTGGTTCAGCAGGTCCTCGATCGCGGAGGGATACTTGTCATTGTCGGCATAGTACCGATCGACGGCTTCACGCAGCTGGAACAGGTCCTCCCGGAGGACTGCTTCCCGCGCCCGGATGATCGAGCTTTTGAGACTCGGCTGAGCAATGGTGAGAAGAATGCCCATGATGGCGAGCACGATCATGAGTTCTAGGAGCGTGAACCCCCTTTGCGAGCCTGCCCTGTTTTTTATTGTTTCGTCATGCATGCGATTGCTACCAGGTGTTATACTTCGATCCGTCGAGCGCAACTGCATCGCTCTTTGAATAGACGTCGTAGACACTCCCACCGCCCCACTGGTCAGAATCGGGAGCATCGGTGTACGAGCGGAGACCCCAGTTGTTCGGGTTGCCCGGGGAATCGGGTCTTGCCATGGGATCCCGGGGTATCCTGCGGAGATATTTTTTGGTCCTGTCTGCCGGTCCGGCAAGCTTCAGCGGTTCGGTCAGCTGTTCCAGGGACTCGGGATAATTATTCTGGTCGGCCTTGCAGTAACCTTCCAGCGTTGCCAGTTGTTTATTGTCGCAGTCTTTCTTGAACGCATCGATCGCCGTACGCAACATCCGCAGGTTATTCCGGAGTTCGAGCTCTTTTACCCTCGTTACGGTCACGCGCGACAGCGGCATGGCTGCCGTGGCCAAAATCGACACGATCGCGATCACGACGAGCAGTTCGATGAGGGTGATGCCGAGCTGTTGAGAATTCCGCATGTGCGTGTTACTTCACAACCACTTTCGCGCTCTTGAGGTCCGTCTTGATCTGTTCCCTGCTGAAGTTCGTGAGCTTCACCATCCGGAGGGCCATGGCGCCCGTGCCGCCCGACTTGGCCTGGAATACGACGGCGCCGAGACCGCCGGCTCCATCCACGCCGCCGACATCGCCGATTCGCGTCATATAGAGGTCTACGGTTCCCGTCTTGACGTTATTCGAAAAAAGGAACGAGGTCTGCTGACCGTCCTTTTTCAGGAGGGTCCCTTCGCTCGCTGACTTGAATTCCACGACCTTGGGGTCGTAACTGAGCGTCAGGATGGCGCCGTACAGGTTTTTAACGCTGCCCGCAACGATTTCGAAGCGCGCCTCCTGACCGACCTGAACTGCCGTATCAGGAGGGGTGATTTCCAGGAGCGTGGCAGCAACCGGGGCGGCAAGCGGCCCGGTGCCGGTGGGAGCAGTCAAGGGCCTTGCCGGTTCAGTGACAATCGGCGCTGCCGACGGTTCACGCCTGGCCATCGACTCGAGCATGGCGGTTTTGTCCACGGGCTTTGGCGAAGATTTGGTGCTCTTGCCGGAAGCGGTCACAAAGAGCGGCTTCGTGTCGTAAGCCTCCTCGGTGCCCGACCAGAAGGACTGGGTGTCCTTGTCCGGCAGCTCCATATTGCGAACGATGTTCGGCGTGATGGACATCAGGATGTCGGTCTTGACCGTTCCGTCGTCGTTGGACGAGAAAAGCCTGCCGATAACGGGGATGTCCCCGAGAATCGGTATCTTGATCCGGGACTTGCGTTCCTCGTCCTTGATCAGGCCGCCGATGATCACCGTTTCTCCGTCGCGGAGGGTGATGACCGTATCCGTGTTCCGCGTGCCGAACTCGTACTGCTTCTGGCCGTTCCCGAAATCCAGGGCGCTGCCGAGCGTGCTGATTTCGAGGCCCATCTTGAGGGTAACGGTGTTGTTGAGGTGGACCGACGGCTCTATGTTCAGCTTGATACCCACATCTTTATACTCGAACGTGGAGGTGACCGCGACCGCTGCCGTGGACTGGATCGTGGAAGTCTGGACCGGGATCCTGTCGCCGATATGAAATTTGGCCTGTTTGTTGTTCAGGACGCGTACGCGCGGGTTAGCCAGGGTCTGGGCGTCGGAATCCTGCTTGATGAGGTTCACCACGACACTCGGCAGCGTCACGAAGATGTTCTTATTCGACAGGTTGCTGAGCTCGCTCAAGGCGATTCCCGTCCCCGTCGCCGGAGTGATCGAACCCGACGGGTTTTGTACCGAAGCGGACGCGGAAAGGCCCGGCTGGAAATTCCAGCCATAGGACTGCGTGTTGGTCCGCGAGATTTCAAGGATCTCGACATCGAGGATGACTTCCGCCTCTTTGAGGTCGTTTGCCGCGATAATTTTCTCGGCCAGCTTCAATTTCTCGGGCGTGTCCCTGATCGTAATGGAGTTCAACACCTCGTTCACGTACACTTTCCTGAGCTCAAGCATGGACCGGAGGACATTGATCATGTCTTTGGCCTTGGCGTTGGTGATATAAAAGGTCTTGACCATCAGGTCCTGGTACTGGTCGACCTTGGCTTTGTTCTTGGGAATAATAATGATGGTATCGGCGCTCACTTTTTTCATGAAGAGTTTATTCGTGGAAAGGAGCAGATTCAGCGCGTATTGGAACGACACGTCTTTGACGAACACGGTTACCGGCTGCGCCCTCACCTCTTCGTCGAAGAGGATGTTGATGCCCGAGAGCTTGGAGAGAAACTCGAAGACGTCCTTGATGTTGGTGTTCTTGAAGTTCAGGGTAATGGGTTTGTCCGAGACCAGCGTCAGTGCGTCCTCCGGCTCGATCTCCGTCCTTCTCTTCTGCAGCTTGTGGAGGGCGTCATGGTATTTCATGTTCTCGGCGTCGAGCTCCACGGCCTGGTTCAGTTCGCTGATGGCGTCGCTGAGCCTTCCCAGTTCCACGAAGGTAAGCGAGGTGCGGTAGTGCTCTTCGGCCTGCTTCATGTCCAGGACGGTTTTGAGCGCACTCTGGATGGCGGCGTTGGTGGGATTCAGGTACAGGGCCTGCTGCAGGTCCGTGATGGCCTGGTCGAGCTTGCGTTCCTTCACGTAACTGCGCGCCCTTTTGTAGTGCTCGTTTGCCGCCGTTTCCTGGGCCCGGAGCAAAGAGGAACGGTATTGGATATCGTGAGGATCGCTCTTGTTGGCTTCCCGGTATTCCTTGACCGCCAGGTCCCACTCGCCGCGCTGGGCATACCGTTCTCCGCGCTGGAATGCCTGGGAGCCCGCGCAGCCCGCCAGCATTGCCGCCGACAGCGCGGCTGCTGTGAGCCGTAGCATCAACCTCTTCATCATCCGCCTCCTCGCGTCAACGATTTCTGCGACCCGGACAAATCGTCAACGAACAAGAAACAACCTTCCCTGCCTATTATTCGGGGACATCGCGCCGCTTTCCCGACCGCCGGACGCCTCGGCCAATCTTATCCGGCGCTACGGCGTCACCATCGCCTGCCGCATCTACGATTGCCGATGCAGCAGCCATTGCTGCCTCTCTTTTTTCAATTCCTGAACTTGCTGCTTTTGCAGCTGACAGTTCATTTGTGTGGAACCGGCTGCATCGGCGGCGGCTACGGACGTTGCTGCTGTTGCAACCACGGCTGCACCGGCTGCGGCTGTCGTTGCGCCGGCTGTTGCTGAGCGGCCTGCTCACCGCCCGAAAGATCGACGCGCACTTCTACCCGGGTGACGGTATCGAGCAGGACGACATAATCCTTGTTTGCTTCTTTTACTTTATAGTTTTTGAGCAACTGTTCTCCGC
>JAJXTW010000263.1 GCA_021783455.1 Nitrospirota bacterium
GGCGATCTACGCAGGCTTCGCCACGCTGCTTTCCCACATGGGCCTGGGCTTCGGCGACGTGCACAAGCTGTACATCGCGGGAGGTTTCGGCCGGTATATCGACGTCGAGCGCGCCATCACCATCGGCATGCTGCCCGACCTTCCCGTGGACAAATTCCAGTTCCTCGGCAACACGTCCATCATGGGCGCCTACTACGGGCTTCTCTGCGACCGGCTGAGGCATGAAGCCGAGGAGATTGCGAAGAGGATGACCTACGTCGAGCTGTCCGTATCTCACAGCTTTATGGACGAGTACATGTCGGCCTTGTTCCTGCCCCATACGAACCTGAACGCCTTTCCGACGGTAAAGCGGGAGCTGGAGGAAAGAAAGAAACCCGCGTGAGTCGATCCGACCTCCATACAGTCTCACCGGAAAATAAAAAAGGGAGCAGGACAATCATCCTGCTCCCTTTCGCGTTGTTCGTCGTACTATAACTGGACCGTCAGTGTTGCGCTTGATGCGAGGCTCGTTATCGGGTCGGTTGCGGTGATGGTCGTTACGCCGGTGGTGGTACCCGCAGTTGCCAAACCGCTGTTTATATCAATCGTGGCCACTGCTGTGTTCGATGAACTCCAGACTGCTGATCCCTGCCACGGCGTAGTACCATCCGTAAGTTTTCCTGTTACGGTAAATTGCTGGGTCCCAGTCGGCAAGCTGATGATTGCAGCACTTGGATTTATTGCAAGGGAGGAAAGCGGCAATGAGGTAACAGTGAGCATCGTGGAACCGACGATCGTTGAAGTCAGGTCCGTAGCAATAGCCTGAATGATCGCCGTGCCCGTAGCAAGCGAAGTGACAACGCCGGTACCAGCGACGCCGGGGGTGCTGACGACTGTCGCAATTGTAATATCCGGCGAGGTGGTCCATGTCACACGCGAGGTAAGGTCCTGTGTGGCGCCGTGTGCCAATATCCCCGTTGCCGTGAACTGATGGGTCAATCCCGGCGTCATGCTCGGGAGAGTCGGTGTTACGGTGACGGATGAGAGCAGGTCAACGGTCAGCAGGGCGGTTCCGGTGAAATTCGAATAGGGGTCGCTGGCTGTAATAAGGGTGGTGCCGGTGGCGGCTGACAGGACATATCCGGTTGTTGGCTCGATGGTAGCAACCGATGGAGTTGAGGAACTCCAGATTGCCGTTGAGAGGAAATAGGCGGCGTTGTCGGATAGATGCCCCTGGGCCTGATATTGCAGCGAAGTCCCGGGGATAACCGTGATATCTCCGGGAGTTACTGTAATCGACGTGAGCGTGCCGCCTTTCCCACAGCTTGAAAACCCAATTGCCGCAATGGTGATCAGAACAACGACGAACAGAAAGAACTTCAACATCTTCATACTGTTTTCTCTCCTTGGTCACCCGCCCTGTTTGAGCGTGAGGCGGATCCATTGTAAAACATTTTCAACACGAAGCAAAGGATTTAGTTTGCCGGATGCAAAAAAACTTCCTTCGTTCCCCGCGTTTCCCCCCAAGCTTACTTTGGCGAAATAAAGTTTTTTAAGCCGTCGTGAAACAGCACCGGCTCGATGCCGAAGGCATCGCGGATGTCGCCCATGCCGCAGACGTTGTCCTCCTGGAGCATGATGAGCTGGTCCGTGGTCACCGGCGGCCGGGAAAGAACGCTTTCGAATATTCGCGCCATGTTCTTTACGAAAAAAAACGGCATGTGCAATGCCGGCCGTTTTACGCCCATGGCCGCGGCGACCGCAGCCGTCACCTCTTCATAGGTCAACTGCTCCGGCCCGCCGACCTCATACATCTCATTGTAAAAGGAATCGCTCGTCGTTGCTTTCACAATGCAGGAGACCACATCTTCGATGTAGATGGGCTGGACCCTTGCTTTCCCCGACCCGATGATCGGCAGGACCGGTGAACGTCTGATCATCTCCGAGAGCCTGATCGTGAACTGGTCGCCGGGTCCGTAAATAAGAGACGGCCGGAGGATGGTATAGGGAATGCCGCTTGCGCGAACGAGTTCCTCGGCCTCCCATTTGGTCTTGTGATACTCGCTCTTTGCGCCGGGCCGCGCACCGAGCGCGCTTTGGTAAAAGAAGTGGCGCGCCCCGGCCTTCCTGGCCGCTTCGAGCACGTTTCTCGTGCCCTCGACGTGCACGCTCCGGAACGTGGCGCCCGGCGTTTCCTGGATAATGCCGACCAGATGCACAACGCGCTCGCAGCCTTCCGCCGCTTTTTCGAGCGAGGCTTTGCTGGACACGTCGCCCTCGACGACATCGACGCCGATGTTTTTGAGCGCTTGAGCCTTTCCAGAATTTCTGACGACTGCACGCACGGTTATGTCAGCTTTTCGCAGGCGTCGGACCAGATTGCTGCCGACAAATCCGGTGCTGCCGGTGACCAATATCATGGAGTGTCCTTTCAAACGAAAGTGACTTTGGTCTATCGCTCAAGACAGGGCGATGACGGAATATCCGAAGCATACATGCCGCGCTGCCTCCCATCGACAGGATGATGATACCGCGGGCAGCGCCCGAAGTCCAGCCTGAAACGCTTTCTCCGGCCCCGCCCTTCCGCGTCTTTTGACCGGCTAGAACAACACCGGCATCCAGAGGGAGAGGTAGATGAAGGTGTCGCGCTGGACGTCCAGACCTTTGGCAAAGACGAGCCTGAACGTGATCGGCAGATAGTACGAGAAATACGTATCGAGCCTTGCCTCGGCGCCTACGCTGCGCTTGAAATCCGGAGCATGGAACCCCTTGTCCCAGGCATTGCCGGCCTCGGCGAAGACCGCGCCGTGAAGCCGCCGGAAAAAGATCGGCGCATTGCCCCACCCGTTTTCGATGTTCTCGATCGGAAAGCGGTACTCAAGGCTCGCGAGCGCCGCCTTTTGGCCGAGAAAGGCGTTGATGGGATAGCCGCGCAAAAAGATTGCCTGGCTGTCAACGGGGATGGTGCTGTCTCCGGGGTTGTCGCCGCCCAGTTGGAAGGCGCGCTGCGGGATAATGTCGCCCGAGGACGTTCCGTAGAAGGCCCTGGCCAGGAGCACGTGGTGCTGCCAGGGAAAATCGACGTACTCGTGCCAGTCCGCGGTATACTTGCTCACGTTGAAATCGCTTCCGAGCGCTCTGTCGAGCCGCTCGTAACCCAGTTCAATGGTCCTGCCGTTCTCGGGGCTGATGGACAAGCCGAACTGTTCGGCGTTATTGAACTTGTAGGTGACGCGCCCGGAAATGAGATCTCCCTGGGCCGGACCGGGGCCCGGAGGGAGCTTCGTGAGCGCTGAAATCTCCTTCCGCCGGTATCCGATTGTCAGTTCGTGCTGGCGCGGGATCGTAAGGAGCGGAAAGACCAGCGACGCATCGATCGTTTTCTCGCGCTGCACGTAGTCTTTTGTCCCCAAAAGTCCGCTGTAGGTGCCGTCAATGTCCGACGCGGAGAACAGCGCGGTCGGGTAGAGGCCGTCATAGGCATAATTGAAGGAATACCAGGTCCGGTGCGTGGTCGGACTGTAGAGGCCGGTCAACAGATAGGAGTGGCGCTCCACCGCGTCCTGGTTAAAGGTCAGGAAACCCCAGAGGCTCCCGCTTTCCTCGCTCGCGCCGTACCAGGGAAGCCAGAAGCGCGGATAGAGCGTCGGCAGGGGATTGTAGGGCTTTGTTTTTGTTTCCACCTGCGGTTCGTTGTACGTCATGATTGGGTAGGGATCCTTGAAGGGCTCCGCCTGCTTCCAGGACGCGGGATCAACGGGCATCGTCTGGAGATCATATCCCTTCGC
>JAJXTW010000264.1 GCA_021783455.1 Nitrospirota bacterium
GGTTCAAGATCATGTCACTAGCGGTGCTTGGGGGAATGATCGGTATGTTGCCGTCATGGAGACCGGAATTCAGGTTTCACGTGTCTGTTCCGGGTGTTGTGACGGAGATGGCCGGACTTGTCCTGACGTTTGCCCTGGTTTTCGTGCTGCGGAGGGGCGGCTCTCCCATAAAACTTATGTTCGGGCTGGCACTTTTGTGTTTAGCCCTGGCCTATGCAGGAGTGGTTTAATGAAAGAAAAAGAGCTGTTAATCGAAAATAAACTGGGCCTCCACGCCCGGGCAGCCGCACAGATTGTCAAGACTGCGAACGCATACTCTTCCAAAATTACCTTCAGCAAAGACGGTTTGGAGGTGGACGGCAAGAGCATTATGGGGATCATGATGCTTGCCGCCGCGAGGGGGAGTAACGTTCTTCTAGTCACGCAGGGAGACGATGAGGACCAGGCCGTTGCCGGGCTCCAGAAACTGTTTGCCGACAAGTTTGGGGAAAAGGAATAGACTGAGAGTGCAGAGTTCACTGTCCTGGACTTTGTGACGCTGAAGATACTGACGGGAAAATCATTATGCACGAGAAAATATACAGAGGGATCGTCGCCTCGCCGGGTATCGTGATCGGACGGGCCTATTTGCTCGACCGCCGCAAGATCGTTGTTGCGGGACGGCGGATCGAAGACGTCAGCGTCAAGGATGAGGTCGCGCGGTTCAAAAAGGCCGTGGAGCTTTCCCGCGCCCAACTGGAGGACCTCAAGAAGCGGATCAGCAAGGGGCTGGGGAAGTCGCACCTCTACATCCTCGAAACCCATATTATGCTGCTTGAGGACAAGATGCTCGTTGACGGGACCGTCAAACGGATCAAGGAATCCTTCCTGAACGCCGAAGGCGCCCTCAAAGAGACCATCGGCGCCATCGGGCTCAAGTTCGATTCAATTGAAGACGAGTATCTCCGCGAACGCAAACACGATGTGGAGCAGGTAGGCGAGCGCGTACTCAGGAACCTCGTCGGCCACAAGCAGGAGAGCCTGACGGACATCCGGGAAGAGGCCGTCATCATCGCCCACGATCTCGCTCCCACTGATACGCTCGTGATGCGGAAGGATAAGATCCTCGGCTTCGCCACCGACGCCGGAAGCAGGACGTCTCATACGGCCATCCTCGCCCGTTCACTCGGCATCCCGGCGGCAGTGGGCCTCGAGAACATCACCGCAGCCGTCAAGACCGGTGACGTGGTCATCCTGGACGGAATCCACGGTGTGGTGATTGTCGACCCAGATGAAGAGACCTTCCTCGACTACCTGCAGAAGCAGCGCAAGTACAAGTATTTCGAGCAGGAGCTGGAAAAGCTCAAAAAGCTTCCCGCCGAGACCCTTGACGGACATGTCATCGAATTGCAAGGCAATATCGAGCTCCCCGAGGAAGCAATGTCCACGGCGGAACACGGCGGCTCCGGGATCGGCCTCTACCGCACCGAATTCCTTTTCTTGAACCGGCAGACGCTGCCGACGGAGGAGGAGCATTACAATGCCTATCGCCACGTGGCGGAGTGGGCAGCGCCCCACGAAGTGGTCATCAGAACGCTTGATGTGGGCGGGGACAAGGTCGGGTTCCCCGGTGAATTCGAGCTGGAGGCAAACCCCGCGCTCGGGTTGCGGGCGATCCGTTATTGCCTGCAGAAACGCGATGTTTTCAAGACGCAGCTTCGCGGTATTCTCCGTGCGGCCGTCCACGGCAATGTCAAGATCCTGATCCCCATGGTCTCCGGCCTCACGGAACTCCGTGAGACAAAGAAACTGCTCGACGAGGTAAAGTCCGAGCTTCGCGCCGAGGGCAAGGCCTTTCAGGAAAATCTGCAGCTCGGCGTGATGATCGAGATCCCGTCCGCAGCGATGATCGCCGATCTCCTCGCCAAAGAAGTGGATTTCTTCAGCGTAGGGACAAATGACCTGATCCAATATACCCTGGCGATCGACCGCCAGAACGAGCACGTGGCGTACATGTATGAACCGCTTGATCCGGCCGTGCTTCGCTTGCTGCAACGCGTGTCGGAAGCGGCCCGGCAGGCCAATATCCCGCTGGCCATGTGCGGAGAGATGGCCGGAGACCCGTTGTATGCCGCGATCCTGCTCGGCATGGGTTTTCGGCGCTTGAGCATGAACGTGGCATCGATCCCCTGGGTAAAACGGGTTGTCCGGTCGGTCCGGATGCAGGATGCCGTGGAACTGGCGTCGCTCGTCATGCAGCAGCCGACGGCGATGCTGGCGAGAAAAACCGCGGAGAGCTTCATAGAAGAGCGGTTCCCCGATTTGGCTGCGGAGCTTTAACATCAGGAGCGTACCATTACCCCTCGCTGCTTTCTCTCCTCCCCTGGGGACAGGACTGACGCGAGGGGCTTGTTATTTCAGCTATTGACAGGAGCGATTGCGTGCAGAATTCAGAAGTCTCTATCGACAACCGCCGGAACAGCGGCGATACCGCCAAAAATACCGCGAGAATCCACGGCGGGAATATTTACCAGGCTGCTAAGCACTATGGCCTTGATTGTGATAAAATCATTGATTTCAGCTCGAATGTAAATCCGCTCGGCCCCTCATCTCAGGCGAAGCGGGCTGCAAAAAAAGCGCTCTCGCTTGTCGGCCGCTACCCTGATCCGGACATGGCCGAACTCAGGCGGGCCATTGCCGGATATTTCGGCATTAAACCGGAGCAGGTAATATGCGGCAACGGTTCCAATGCCCTCCTTCACCTTATTCCGCGGGTGTTCCGGCCCAGGAAAGTGTTGGTCCCTGTGCCGACTTTCTCCGAGTATGCCGCGGCTGCGGAAGCAGCCGGATCGGAGGTCGTGACGTTTCCCCTGAAGGAGCGCGACGGTTTCCGCATGGATCCCGTTGAAATGGCTTTTGCTCTCAAGGATGTGGATATGGTGTTCCTCTGCAATCCGAACAACCCCACCGGCCAGATCATTGTGAAAGCCGAGATGCTTGAGATCATGAAATATGCCCTCGATCACGGGGTAACATTGGTTGTGGACGAGGCGTTCATGGATTTCATCGAGTCGGAATCCATCATCAAAGAAACAGTGCATACCTCGCATATCATCTGCCTTCGGGATTTTGCCGCGTTTTTCGGAATGCCGGGCTTTCGCGTCGGTTATGCGGTGTCCGATGAAGCGACCATTGCCCTTTTGCGGGAAGGACAGGAACCCTGGAGCGTGAATATTCCCGCCGGCCATGCCGTCGCCGCAGCCCTGGAAGACTGGACGTATATAAAAAAAACACGGAGTCTGATAGCGCGTGAACGGGAACGCCTGCTTTCCGCCCTCCGGCTCCTGCCGGGAGTGGAGACCTTTCCCTGCTCGGCGAATTTTATCCTCTTTAAACTGACGTCGATGGATGCGTATACTCTTATGGAAAAGCTCGGTGTTCAGGGCATGCTTCTCCGCGACTGCTCAAGCTTTCCAGGACTCGGCGAGGGCTATATCAGGATTTCCGTACGAACGCGACGGGAAAACAATCGCCTCATCAAAACGCTTCGGAAGCTGTTGATCAAGTAAATTGGTCATGCAATATCTCAGTTGTTCCAAAGGGGTGTCGTGCTTTCGGATTACGAGGTGGTTCACTAGAAACTCTGTCGGCGCAAATCGCCGACTTGTAACAAGTATGTACGTCCTAAGACCCTCTTCGTTTTGCCGGAAAGACCGCAGGCTTTCCCCTTGACCAT
>JAJXTW010000265.1 GCA_021783455.1 Nitrospirota bacterium
TGCTCGATGCGGCAGCGCTGGCGGGGAAGTATCCTGTTTCATTTGTGCTGGTTGGGCAAGGTTCCCAAAAAGGGCTTCTTCAGGAAAAAGCAAGAAAACTTGGATTGACGAACGTGACTTTTTTGCCGCCAGTGGAAAAGGCATCGATCCCGGAGCTCCTCGCAATGACGGATGCGCTCTTTATCGGATGGGAGAAGAAGCCGTTCTATCGTTTTGGAATCAGTCCCAACAAGTTGATGGACTATATGATGGCGGCCAAACCGGTCATTCACGCCGTTGAAGCCGGCGATGATCTTGTAGCCGAAAGCGGATGCGGGATCTCGGTCCCTCCTGCAAACCCTGAAGCCATAGTCGCCTCGGTCATGCGGCTGGCGGGAATGACGGCCGATGAAAGAGGCGGGATGGGACGCAGGGGCAGGGAATATGTGCTGGCGCATCACGATTATAAAGTCCTCGCAAGGCAGTTTTTGGAGCAACTTTGATGCGGCCGGAAGAGAGTCGTTATATAACATGGCTGGATGAGCAAGGAATTCGGCTCTTCCGGGCGGCGGGCACATATTGGAGGTTGTATAGGGGGGCGTTATTGCCGGCACTCCCTTCTCCCTGCTTCGTAAGGTTACAGCCAGAAGAGGCGCGATCACTGCTTAAGAAGTCCCGGGCCTGGTTCATCCGGTACGAAAGTGAGCCCTGCGAGCGGGAGACGGAGTGGTGGCACGTCCTTTGCGACTCCTATAGCCCGGATAAGCTGTCATCCAAGGTTCGAAATATCATTAAGCATGGCAATAGGAATTGTTCAATCAGGCCCGTAGATGCCGAGTGGCTTGCCGCGAACGGATATGAGTGTTACTCTGCAGCGTATACACGTTACACTAATGCGCGTCCGCTCAAGAGAGAGCTTTTTAATGCGGAGCTTTTAAAGACCGCAGAGGGGCCATTTGAATACTGGGGCGTCTTTGTGAAAGAGAGTCTTGCCGGCTACTGCCAGTGCATTGTGGAAAAAAACGAGGCGGCTACGAATATCGTGAAATATCATCCGGCATTTCTGAAATATCAGGCATCCTATGCGCTGATCACTGCGATCATTACACATTATGTGCTCGAAAAAGGCATGACAGTCAGCAACGGTACCAGGTCGATTGTGCACGATACGAAGTTTCAGGATTTCTTGCTAAAGCTCGGTTTCCGGCGACAATTTTGCCGCCTCAACATTGTGTATCAACCGTGGATGGAATTCGCCATCAAGACGCTCTTCCCCTTTCGAAACCAACTGCTCCGGCTGCCGGCCCACGGGCCTGTGAATAACCTTCGCGCGATATTATACCAGGAAGATCTTCGGAGGACGTGCAATGTACGATAGTTTTTTCTTTTTTAAGGGGCGGGTGGCCCTCTACGCCATCTTGAAGGCAATGGGTGTGGGAGAGGGAGATGAAGTAATCCTGCCCGGCTTCACCTGTGTTGTTGTGCCTAATGCAATTATCTACCTTGGAGCAAAACCTGTCTATGCCGATATCGACCCCGAAACGTACAATATTGATTGCACCAAAATAGAGGAGAAGATAACGGAGAACACAAGAGCGATAATCGCGCAGCACACCTTCGGTATCCCTGCGGAAATGGACAGTATTACGAGGATTGCAAAAAAATATAATCTGTATGTGATCGAAGATTCCTGCCATGCCTGGGGATCAAAGTATAAGGGGAGGGACGTCGGTACGTTCGGGGATGCCGCTTTTTTTTCATCCCAGTGGTCCAAGCCCCTTACTACCGGCCTTGGAGGTTGGGCAGTGCTGAATAATGAAGAACTGAAGGCAGACATGGAAATGATTTCCCCGGAATTTGCGGCCCCTTCAGCCAGGGATGTGATCCTTTTGAAGTCCCAATATCTTGCGTATTCAGCCTTTTCCGCCCCTTCGTTATTCTGGATTGCGCGGGGCATGTATAGAAAACTGTCCCAATTGGGATTGGCGCTAGGTTCGTCCTCCGACAAAGAACTTGAGTGCGAGATGCCGCCGGCATACGCAAAAAGAATGTCTCGCTGGCAAAAGGGCCTTCTGGAGAGGAAACTCAGAGACATGAGTACGTCCATCACACACAGGAAAAACGTTTCCACCATATATCGCCATTTATTTGGGAAAATGGGCCTGAAGACGTGCGAACTGCCTGCCGCCTATGACCCTGTTTTCCTGCGCTATCCCGTCCTCGTGGATGATAAATGGAGGGTGCTGCAAGAGGCACAGAGACAGAGGATCGAGATGGGAGACTGGTTCCTGTCTCCGGTTCATCCCAATACCGACGGATTGGAGAAGGCGCGGTATCAGAGGGGCTCGTGTCCGAATGCCGAAAAGATCTGCCACCACATCGTCAATCTTCCGACGCACGGCCGTATCGGTCCTGAGGAGGCCCGAAGGGTGGTGGATGTGATCTGCGGCGTGCGCGGATATTGAGCGCATCACGAAGCTAACCCTAAGATATGCGATTGCTTTCCAGAGAGGGAAAAAGTCCATGGACATCGAAAATATCGGCAGTCATTTAAGGAATATTCTTCTTTTTTCTTCTCTCACGAATGATGAGCTGCGGCAGATTGGTGACAAAATAGCGGTGAAGCGGTTCAGAAAAAATGACGTGATTATGTACGCGGAGGATACCAACGAGTTCATGTACGTCATTCTGGCCGGGAAGGTCAAGGTTATTCAGACGACTGAAGATGGCAAGGAAATGATCCTTGCGATCCACCGGGAAGGCGACTTTTTCGGGGAAGTTTCCCTGATTGACAACAAAACTACCCCCGCCATGGTATTGGCGCTTGAGGATTCCATTATCGCCCTCGTGTCGAAGCTCGACTTCTCCTCGCTGCTATACAGTCAGGGGAAAGTGCTGGACGTTCTGCTGAAAATATTATGCTCCAGGCTGCGCGAATCGTGGAGCAAGATACAGATGCTGACGTTTACCAACGCTTCTCAAAAGATCAAGATGCTTTTCCTTCTGCTGTCCGAGGAACACGGAATAAAAACCGGAGAAGGGGTGATACTGGACATCAAACTCACCCACCAGGACATTGCAAACATGATCGGGATATCGCGTGAGACTGTTACGAGGATAATTGATAAATGGCATAAGGACGGAGAGATAAAAATGGTTGGTAATAAAGTCAGACTTCTTAGTCATAATTTTCTGCAGAGGATTTGAGGTATTCATCGAACGCCCTGCCACAGCCGATTTTTTCCCGCCCCCCGGTTAAGTCTTAACCCGTAGCTCTCGGAACGTGCCGGATCTGGTCCGTTCCATGCCTGGCATATGTAACATCTCCGATCTCCTTTCGGCACGCCAAAAACAGTTTTTGCCTTTCAATAAGTTCCTCTGTTTCAAGCCTATCCCGTTTAAAAGCCTGCTTCATTTGGGAAGCAGGCTTTTTTGTTTTCATCCTTCATTAAAAAAAACTAATCCGGATTTAATCTTAATTTAATGATTCTTCTGTATGCTCAGTGCGGTTCAGCATTGCCCTGGCACGGACAGGGAACTCTGTTTTTCAAAGGAGAGAGCAATGAGAAAAAGGGAGAATCTGTGGGGCCTGTACTCCGCGCTCGCATTTGCAGTGGCATTTCTGTGGACGGTGATCTCTGCGGGGGCGGCATATTCGGCGACCTATTACATGGCGCCGAACGGGTCGGACGGGGGTAGCGGTTCGACGGGTTCTCCGTGGGCGACCTTT
>JAJXTW010000266.1 GCA_021783455.1 Nitrospirota bacterium
ACAATCGACAGCGCCGACAGGCACGACTCGGGTTTCTTTCCCCTGTCGTTTATGCGCAAAGGTTTTATGCCGGGCAGCTGGCAGCATGAAAGGTTTGGTGTCTACTATTGACATCCGACCTCAAACATCTACGGCTTAGGCTTTACCCTCGACATAGCACGCTGCTGCCAAAGCAAGCGCCTAACAGACCGATTTCCGTCATGAATAAATAGCTTGACATTAACATTAAAGCATAATAATATTTGCATGTATTTATCTATTTCATAGTCTCAAAATCAAAAATTCAAAATAAGGAGAAACGTCAACATATGATTCCCTTAGAGAAGAGAATTGATTTATTAAGAGTCATCGCCCACCCCATACGCATCAGGATTCTCGAAGAACTTACTCACGGTGTAAAATGCGTGAGCGACTTCGAGGACTCTCTCGATATCAGCCAACCAAACGTGTCGCAGCATTTGATCCTCCTCCGGACGAACGGCGTCATTGATTTCTTCGTTGACGGCAGGCTCAAGTGCTACTTCCTTAAAGAACCTCTCATCCCCGACATGCTTGAACTCCTGAAAAAAGAATATGCTGAAGATATCCCCGCACCGGCCTGCTGTCCGGTGACGAAAAAGAGAACTTATCCAGGCGAAAGGAGACGTTAGATTTATGAAAAAGCACCAGATCACGCTGTATGCCAACGACCCGATGGGAAAGCGCTGATTGTCCAACAATGAAGCTGCCGGTCGGGCGGCACAAGAGTTCGCAGTCGAGATAACAATCATTAAAAAAACCTCTCCAGAGTATGCCAGCGAGAATAATCCGCTTCCCTGTCCCTCGGTTGTGCTCAACGGCAAGGTGATCGCACGGAATGACGTCATTACGTATGAGGCGTTGAAGACGGCGATTGAAGCAGCTGCCAGGGAGGCGCTCCTATGAAACACGTGCGGTTAGCGGTTGCTGCGCTCAGTGCTGTCTTCATCCTCTTCGCGCCGGATGCTTTTGCTGAAAAATCAACGATGGGATCCGAGTCTCCGAAGGCCCCGGTGTCGATGTCCAAGAGCGCTGGATACGCGGGAACGATGACGATCAGCGCCGACAAGACGGCGCTGAACAACGGCGGTGTCATTACGGTGACTGGTGTCGCGCCGGCGGGCAAGCCTGTGTATCTCGAAGTCTGGTCGGACGATACCGTGCGCGCCTCCCGGTTTGATGCAGACGTAGACAAGGGGACCGGCAAGAGGCCTTACCGGTTCTATTTGACGACCGAAATGCCCGCGTACTATAAGATATTCGTACCGGAGCAGATGAAAGAAAAGATTGATGCCTCAAGAAAGGACGGAAAGAAATGGAGTCTTTCCCGGGTCCTGCAGGAAACGGGAGCCGACGCGGCCTGCGACGTTCCGGCAAGCATTAAAATCGATCGTTATCAGGCCACGCTCATGGGCAGCATTGTCGGATCGCGCGGAACGCTGCTCAACCCCATGGATCCCAAAGAACAGAAAACGCAGTGTTTGCAGCTTGTAAAAGCGCGCTTCCGGTCTCTTGACAAGGTCGTGGGCGCGGACATCAGGATAGATCCGGACGGCGCGTTCCGCGCGGAGATTCCGATCCGCTCCGGTCTTGCGCCGGGCCAGTACAAGATCGTGGCAGCCCTGGACAACGAAATCCGTTCTAACACCCTGACCTTCGAAAATAAGATCAGCTTCCCGCTCCTTTACCTGCCGAACGCGGGCACAAGTCTCAACGTATTCGGTCCGTTCTTTCTGACCCTGGCCATTGTCATCTTCGGCGTGCTCATAGGCGCGGGCGGTGGGTTCATCATGAACCCCTTGTTCGTATCCCTCTGGCCCCTGCCTCATACGATCGTGGCGGGTACGGTCATGCCGACGGTGCTTTTTTCCCAGGCAAGCGGCATCTACAATTATTCGAAAATCAAATTCATCAACTGGAAGCTCGGTACGACGATCGGACTTTCCATGGTAGCAGGCGGTTTTATCGGCCCGAAGATGACCGAGCTGATAACGCTCGATCAGTTCAAGTTCGTATTCGGATGGGTGCTGCTTGTGCTGGCGGGCTTGATGGTCTGGCAGACCACGCCGGGGTATTTGGAAAAGAACAAAAAAGAACAGGCGATCCTGAAGGAATTTAAAAAGAAGGCCGAGTCATCGGCTGCAAAGTGACGAAAACATTTCAGCGCGAATGAATCTATCTATTTTCCGGTGCTTATGACAAGCGCCGCGTAAGGAGGGCTATCGTGATAGTCGAATTTTGGGGACATGAATTCAAGGTCAATATTTTCCTGGGATGCATAGGGGGGTTCCTGATAGCGGTTGTTTCGTCGATGTTCGGGTTCGGCGGCGGGCCGTTCATGGTGCCGCTCATGACGATCGGGCTGGGGCTCCCGATGTACGTTGTGGTCGGGAGTTCCCTGCTGGCCATTTTTTTCAATACGCTGATGGGATCGATGCGTCACTTCCAGTTCGGCAACTTCGATCTTCTTTTTTTCCTGGTCATGTTTCCCGCGGCGATCATCGGCGGATTTATCGGACCCCAGATCGCCAAGCGCATCAGCCCGCTGATGGTCAAACGGATTGCCGCCGCCGGTTTGGCGATTCTGGCCCTGAATCTTCTGGGCGTATATTGAATGCTTGTTGGTTAGGGACCCGCACGCGCGCAGGTCGGGGAGGCGTCAGCAGAAAGGTGAATCCCGCGACTTGCAATCCCCCGGCTCCTGCCGGAGGAGGCTTCACTACGAGTCATTCCTGATTGTGGCTTTCACCGCTGTTACCGGGCTTAAAATGCGGGTTCACATAGCAAAGTAGTGGACAAAAGATCGCTTTCAACACCCGCTCAAGGAGGATGCCATGCCGAAAACCGTTACGCTGTATCTAACCACCTCGCCGTATTCCTATGAGAACACGCTGACGAGCGCCCGCATCGCCGAATCGGCTCTCGATAAGGGCCATACTGTCAACCTGATCGCATCGGCTGACGGCATCTATTGTTTCCTGACCAAACAGAAAGCGAAAGGCATTCTGAACGCCGAGGAGGAGTTCGCTCGGCTCATACAAAAAGGTTTGAAGGTGTATCTCTGAGGCGGGTGCCTCAACTTTCGCCGTGCGGCGAAAGAAGATTACCTTACAGGCACGGAAGTCGGCTCGCTCAAGGGTCTGTTTGCAACCATGGGCGCGACCGATGTCTGGCTTAATCTCGGGGCATAGGAGGAGCATATGGGAAATGTTGCGATGATTTTGAAAAGGTCTCCTTACGGCGACATCAACGCGGCTGAGGCCGTGAGGCATGCCCTCGGCGCGGTGTCCTTCGAAATGAGCGTTGACCTGATCCTGATGGATGGCGGGGTTTTACTTGCGAAGAAGGGGCAGGACGACGCCGGGACCGGCTTTACGAATCTCGAAGGAACTCTCAAGGACTGTTTGGAGATGGGCGTGTCAGTGTATGCCGACGTTGTTTCACTCAAAGCGCAGCGTGTCGCATCAAATGACCTTGTTGAAAACGTAAAGCTGGTCGGCAGTAAAGAGATTGCCGGACTGTTGAAAGAAGCAAAAGCAACAATGATATTCTAATAAGGAGGCTGCTATGCTCGTGATGATAAAAAGCGCGCCGGATACGACCGATGGAGCACTTGGATTGACCCTCGCGAAAGAAAGTGGGGCCGATCTTGTTCTCCTGCAGAACGGCGTCTATTT
>JAJXTW010000267.1 GCA_021783455.1 Nitrospirota bacterium
GCGGTGAAGCCGGCGGCCCGCAGAGCAGGGACCTCGGCGCTCAGATAGTTCCACCACGCGTATTCCTTGTCCTCGATCCTGGGACAGTCCCAGTAAAAGGCCTGCATGATAACGCCCATGACAACACCTCCGCGCATTACGTCTGCACAACATCGGTCAGGTTAACAAATCAGTTTCTTATGTTCGCTCCGCTCACGACCACTATCGTTGTGTCCCAAGTTGACTTATGGCAGCCATAAATTGCCGGCGCCTAGATTGATTCCCGAACCGGAGCGTGTTGCATCCCCTGTTTCTCCGGTCGCGGTATCCAGAGCGCCCTTCTTGATAAGAAGCACGTCACTGCTGAGCCCGAACAGGAGGTACGGCTGTATCTTGTCCGGCGAGGCAATGCTGTATTTGCCGTTGATGCTGAAATCGGCAAAAATGAGGGCCTTCCTGAAAACTTCGAGCTCAAGAAGATCATTTGTTCCGCTATTGCCGGCATTGTATATAGTGGCGACGTGTCTGTCTATCCGTAAATCTACGGAGTCCGAAAATCGGGATAAAAAGCCGGCTTTCTGCTCTCCTGCCGCGCAACGTCTTGATAATCGTTCAACGCTTCAATGCGTTCATCAGCCTGATCATCTCCGGATCTTCGTCCACGAGCTTCGGCACCACGGAATCGATCAGCTCGATCTGTTCTTTCGTCAAATGAAACGAGGTCGGCAGCTTGTTGCAGGCGGCCCGTATCCGGTCATCTTTCACGTTCCTGAAATTGATCTCTATGGTGTATGGCTTTTCGAGCTTTGCAAGGGACGGCGTGTTTGCACGGAGGTCGAGCGCCGCCTTATATACCTCGTCCGCCAGCTGCTTGATCGTCATCCATCTTTTTGCCGAAAGGATATCCATGGAGGTCGTCATGGTGTACTCGATAACGGACCCGATCCCCGGCGCGCTTTCCTTTTTGCAGGATCCTTCGTCAGAACCCACGCCGGCGTTGACATTAATGATAATGAGCCGCTTGAGCGGCTTGTCCCGGTCATTCAGCTTCCGGTTGATGATGCCGTTGGTGTCGAACTGGTCGATGATCGCCTGGAGCCCCTGGTTGTCCACGAGCCCGCCGTCGGCAAGGTGCATGTAGCGGTTCGTTTTGTCATTGTAAAACTCCCGCGTTTTGCAATAGAAGTCCTTTTCGATGTCGTCCCGCGCGTTGAGCTTCGCCATTTGGTACGTAACGTCGTCCGAAAGCGCTTCGGGCGCTCCATAATTTACGAGCGTCATGGGCGAAAGCAGGACGGGAAACGCGGACGAGGCGGCGCAGGCATAGGCCACGGGGTAGTGAGCAAGGTCGGAATCGAGCAGATCGAAGTATTCCCGGGTGAACGTGAACCGGTTCCCAAGGGCCAGATGGGTTGCGTTGATCCAGAGCACGGGATGGGGCGGCAGATCGGCAAAGGTCTTCTTCCCGAATACTTCCCGGTCGTAGAGTTCGGACGCCATGTGGATGCGGTCATAGTGGGAACCGGGATAGAGCATGCGGGGGCCCTGCCACGGCGGCCAGAACAGGCCGATGAACAGATCACGCTCGATGTTCCGGTCGATGAAGCGTTTTCGAAAAACATCCATGCGGTCCTTGTACAGGCAAAACGCGGCTGCGGCAAAGCTTCCACCGGAAATCCCGGAGAGGTAATCGATCTCGTCCGCAAGCGTTGAGTTTATTTTATGGCCCGCCTGGTCGATATAGACGTAGGGAATTTTCTTGAATTCCTCGAGCGCCTTCCAGCTCATTGCAGCGGCCCTTGTTCCTCCGCCGGAAAGAGCCACAAAGATAAGGGTCTGATCGTCCTGTTGCACTACAGCCGGCATTGTTGGTGCGCCGGCCCCTGTCTTCTGTTTGTTATACAGGGGCGCGCATGCAAGGCACGCCAGGAGGAGGACGAGCAGCGGGAAGGTGAGAAGAGCTTTCTTCATACTTTTATCTCCACGATCCGGGGATGCGTCGGGGTGGTGTCGCACAGGTTTACCAGCTTTTCCTCGGCATCAAGGAGGTCAATTGACACCAGGATGTTTCCCTTCCCGAGAATGAGCACCTGGCCGGCTTTCCCGTTCGGCGCTCCGTTGATCAGCACATCAATATCCTGTCCGTCCCGGCCGGGAACGTCGACTTTCAGGTATTCCATGGATTCCCTCCGCTGAAACCGCATTCGCATATTTGGCGCTTTACATTTTTCATTTTAAATTACGTTTATCTTTTTTAGCTCCTGCCGCCCGTTCTCGTATTGAACCAGTTGCACAATTCCGCCGTACTTTTCATCGAAACCTCTGTTCCGTAATTTGGATTATTTTCGATCTCGACGTCCAGAAGTTTTCCTGCCATGAATTTCCCGAGATGATAATAGGCAGTCCATTGCTGCTCGTCAAAAAACTGGTCTGCCGTAGACTCGTGGGGAAATGCAGGATGGTACGTCTTGTAGAAATAACTATCATCGTTGCTTATCTTCCACGTTTTTCCCGCCAGCAGGGACGACTTGACGTATACGAGCAGCCCCGTGTAGCGTGCTCCTTCACTTTTGCCGGGAAGTTCCTTGATGTCGGCAAGGACGTAGTGCTGTTTTGAAAATCCCAGGGAAGGTTCAGGCGCGATGACCTGCTCCGGCGCCTGCCTGAAGTTGATCTCCAGACCGAGCTCATTGCGCGCCCGGATCACGAGATTTTTGAGATCGCTGAAGCCGTATTTGGGATCGGCGCCCGCGTCAATGGCGATGATCAGCCTGCATTTCCGCCTCAGGAGTTCGTATACGGCAAGATTTTCGATGTGCCCGCCGTCGGAGAGGTTCACTCTTCTTTTCCTGGTGTCGGTCTTGCTGAGAAGTTCCATAATATGGTAATACGGCCACCACACGAGCCGCAAATAAAACGGCTTGTCTGCAAATTTCGGGTTTACCGCCCAATACCCCAGCCTCAAATTGAGCAACGTCATAAGAAAGGCAAGCACCTTATTGGTTGAGGTGCCCATTTCCGGGTTTATTGCAGCGCCCGAGGCGGCGACTGCGGATGACAACGTCATCTCTGAATACCCGGGTGTATTTGTCCTTGCAAACCCTGTCAGCTTTGAACCGCAATAGAGGGGGGAAAGGAGAAAGTAATCACTCGTCTTGGTCCCCTTGAACTTATCATCCGTCGCCCCTTGCAGATTGAGGCACGTATTGATGAGCGGATAGGGGGCGCAGTGCCAGGCACCCGGATTCCCCTTGGACGCCAGTTGGTGGAGTTTGAGCGCTCCGTCTCCTGTTCCCGCTGCTTTCATGAAAGCGGTTGCAATTCTATCCCGGTAAAACCGGTGAAACGTGAGCAGGTTGGGATTCGCGAAAAACCCGGTGACCAGCAGCAGGAAAGGCGCATAGGTCATCCAGGGGTTTTGACAGCCATCTCCATGCGCCTCATACAGGAGAAAGGGACTCAGCAATGCGAAAAAGAAGAGAAGGCCGCCCTCGGCGTAATTGAGTTCGTTCGTCGGCCATAGCTTCTTGTTCAGGTAGCGAAGCGGATGGAAAAAAAAGTGATATGCCAATACTACGAAGGACGCAGCGGCAAGGTATTGCATTGCCTGCTCATAAGGCAGCGGCATGCTGTATGCGTATCTCAGAAACGACGCAAGGGAAAAGAAGGCGGCAAGGACCCATACCAGATTCATGATAAAACTGGCCGCAAA
>JAJXTW010000268.1 GCA_021783455.1 Nitrospirota bacterium
ACGCACCAATTCAGCCCTAGCCTCGCAACGACCCAAACGCCGACCTTGTCCACTGCTGCTTTCGGCGCTGCTGCGGACGCGAATGGGAATGTGATCGTCGTGGGCCTGACCGGAGGCAACCTGTTCGAAACGACAGATTACCACGGGTTTGCCGATTGTTTTGTCACGAAGTTCGACGGCACAGGCAAGGAGCTCTGGACAAAGCTCATCGGCGGCGCTGGAGACGATTTCTGCAATGCCGTCACCGTGGACAATTCAGGCAATGTATTTGTAACTGGCCAGATCGACAGCGCTCCAACCACAACCGCAGGAAATAACGACGTGTTTGTGGCCAAGTTCGACCCCTCCGGCAACCAGCAATGGCTTACGCAATATGGAACGTCAGCTACCGATTCCGGCACGGCGATTGCCGTCGATACAAGTGGAAATACCTATGTCGTCGGCTACACCTTGGGCACCTTTGCCAGCAACACGAGTGCGGGGAGTGAGGATGCCTTTATTACGAAGCTGGACGGGACGGGAACCATCATCAAGACCAACCAGGGCGGTTCTCCGGACACTGATCTGGCAACGGCAATCGCAATCGACAATACATCAGGCATGATCTATGTTGCCGGAACTACCTACGGCAGCGTGGGCACCCCCGCCAATATCGATTCGACGGGAAATTCGTCGGATATTTTTGTTGTTAAATTCGATTCGAGCCTGGCAAATCCCCTGGCTACGTGGCAAATCGGTTCAGCTCCGACCGGCGTCGTTTCAGCGGTCACAGGCTCCCTTATTATGCCGAACGATACAGCGCAGGGCATTGCTGTTGACGCAGCAGGGAATGTCTTCGTAACCGGCAGCACCAACGGCGTCTTCCCCGGCAATACCAATGCCGGCGGCTATGACAGCGTGGTCATCAAATTCCAGCCCGCGACAGGCACGGTCGAATGGTACCAACAGCTCGGCACGACAGGCGATGACAACGGTTCCGCCATCGTCATGGATAACAAGGGCAACGCGCTTGTGACCGGCACCACGGATGGAAACTTTGACGGGATCCAGGGTTTCGGGCTGTCCGATGTGTTCCTGATGTCCTATGACGCGAACGGAGTGAAGTATTAACAAACACAAAAACCGGAATCAAAAGCGCCTCTCGCAAAGGCGCAAAGGTCGCGAAGAAAGGCTAAATCTTTTGCGATGAAACCGAGTCCTCGATTTTCTTTGCGTCCTTTGCGAGCTTTGCGAGAAAATCGGTTTTTGCCTGGCTCAAAAATTAAAACGCCGCGCGGACATAACTTATGACAACCAAGCAAAAACTGAAGAACCTCGTCAAACCCTCGGGCTTCAAGATCGGGCTCGTTCTCACGGTCCTGTCGCTGATCATCTATGCCATGGGCGTCCCCTTCCTGAACGTGATGGAGCAGAAGGCCTACGACCTGCACTTCCGGTCCCGGGGCCCGGAAAAGCCGGGCAGCGAAGTCGTGATCGTGGGCATTGACGAAAAAAGCGTGGACGCCCTGGGCAGATGGCCGTGGCCGCGGACGCGCATTGCCGCGCTCATCGACAAGCTGGGCTCGTACGGGGCAAAGGTGATCGCCTTCGATATCGTCTTTGCGGAACCAGACGAAAGCTCCGGCGGCGCGGTCCTTCAGGAATTGAAGGCCAAAGTCCGCGACCGCGACGCGCGCGCTGCCCTCGAGACCGCGGCCCGGGACGCGGACAACGACTCCCGGCTGGCCGCGTCGATCAGCAGGAGCCCCGCTACCGTGCTCGGCTATTTCTTCTTTACGTCCCGTGACGAGATCGGGCACCGGAAAGAGAAAACGGGCCACGCCTCGGATTACGACATCCCGTCGCGCTATTCGTCGATCCGGTACCTGGAGAAGGACGTTCCGCCCCCCAACCTTCCCCGGGCGCTGGCAGTGGAGCAGAACATCCCGCAGCTGACAAAAGCAGCGTCCCATTTCGGGTACTTCAACATCACGCCCGACTCCGACGGCACGGTGCGCTGGGTGCCGCTCGCCATCCAGATGGGAGACAACATCTATCCCCACATCTCCGTGGAGGCGGTGCGGACGTTCCGCGGCTCTCCGCCGATCTTCATCAACGCCGCTCCCTACGGCGTGGATTCCATCCAGATCGGCCGGCAGGTCATCCCCACGGACGAACAGGGCCGGCTGCTCATCAATTTTCGCGGACCCCGGAAAACGTTTCCCCATTATTCCTTCGTGGACGTGCTGAACGGCGCGGTCCCGGCCTCGGCTTTCAAGGACAAGATCGTGCTGGTCGGCGCAACCGCCATCGGGATCTACGACATGCGCGTTACGCCTTTTTCAGGCGTCTTCCCCGGCATCGAGGTGAATGCGAACATCATCGACAATCTCCTCCGGAACGACGCCATCAGCAGGCCGGACTGGACCGTGGTCTTCGACGTGGCCGCCATCCTGCTCCTCGGGATCGCGCTCTCGCGGATCATTTCGCGCATCCGTCCGCTCACGGCAACGCTGGTCACCATCGCCATGCTCGCTGCTTACGGCGTGGTGAACGAGTATATCTTCGTACATTGGCGGCTCTGGCTCACGGCGATCTATCCCGGCATGACCATGCTGTTCGTTTTCGGCGGCGTGACCACCTACCGGATCATGACCGAGGAGAAAAAGAAAAAGGAGATCAAGAACGCCTTCTCCCGCTACGTTTCACCGTCCCTGGTGGAAGATATTCTTAAAGACCCTTCCAGGCTGGTGCTCGGCGGGGAAGAACGCAGGCTTACGGTCTTCTTTTCCGATATCCGGGGTTTTACGACGATCTCGGAGGGACTCACCCCGCAGAACCTCGTCAAGCTCATCAACGACTACCTGACGCCCATGACGGACATCATCCTTGAAAGCGGCGGCACGGTCGACAAGTACATGGGCGACGCCATCATGGCGTTCTGGGGCGCGCCGGTGTGGCAGCAAGACCACGCAATCCGGGCCTGCCGGACGGCCCTCAAGATGATGGAAAAACTGCGCGCTTTGCAGGCCGAGTGGGAACAGAAAGGGCTCCCGAAGATCGACATCGGCATCGGCCTCTCAACGGGAAAGCTGACCTGCGGCAACATGGGGTCGCATTTGCGCTTCGACTACACGGTCATGGGAGATTCGGTGAACCTGGGTTCGCGCCTCGAGGGGCTGAACAAGGAATACGGCACGCATATTATCGTGCCCAAGTACACCTATGAGGACGTGAAGGACGAATTCATCCTGCGGCAGCTCGACCGCATCAAGGTGAAAGGCAAGAAGATCCCGATCAGGATTTACGAGCTCATGGCGGACAAGAACGGCGACACACGTCTTCGCGAAGCAGCGGACCTCTTTGAGGCGGGGCTGAACGCTTATACTGAACGGGATTGGGACAGGGCGGAATCGCAATTCCAGAAGACCCTTGCCGTCATCCCCGGCGATAAGCCGTCGCTGGTGTTCCTGGAGCGCGTCAAGGACCTCAGGACCGCGGACTTGCCCGCTGAGTGGGACGGCGTGTACGTGATGACGAAAAAATAAGCCGCGCCAAATATTTTCCGGCACCATGCCGCAGGCCGATTTCGACCTGCGGTTTTTTTTCTCCAAAAGCAAGCCCGGCCGAAAGTATCACAAAGAAATTACGCCAGCCGGACAGCGGCGATGACTACACAAGGTGACATGCTATACTTGATCAAGG
>JAJXTW010000034.1 GCA_021783455.1 Nitrospirota bacterium
TTTTTTTATTTTTTCCTGTTCCGTATCTTTATGACACCCGATGGTAAAGATAAACACAACACTCATGAGCAAATATGCGAGGGACTTCATTACTATGTTCCAGTTCATCATTTTCCACCTTCGTCGGCCTGGCGCTCCAGTTCCTGATTTGGCCGCCCGTCAGTAAGGTCCACGCTGCTTGAATTGCCGCGATAAATTAACCTAAGCATATCATAAATTAATCCCGCGATCATCCCATTTTGGTTCGTCATGCTCGGCCTTCTCATCGAACGGACCTACCTCCGGCCTGCTACGGTCATCGCCCTCGACGCGGCCACGGAAGAAGGCGTGGGCGCAACCGATGAGTGGTTCGGTATTTATCAGCAGGGAAATAAAATCGGCTACGCGCACACGCAAACCCTGCCCGAAGCGGAAACGTATCACCTTGTCGAACAATCCGAGATGGACATCCTCGCCCTCGGAACGGTACAACACGTCAAGACCGTCATCAACAGCTATACTACGAAGAATTTTCTTCTCAAGTATTTCGATTTCACCATGCAGTCGGACATGACTACCATGAAGATCAAAGGCGCCGTGCTCGGTAAAAGGTTGATTCTCGATATTACCACCGGCGGTCAGACCCGCACCGAAAAGATCCGGCTCAACAATCCCCCCTATCTCTCGCCGAATATCAAGCCCGCCATCCTGCTTATGGGACTGGAAACGGGCAAACAATACCGCTTTCCCGTTTTCAATCCCGCAACCATGAGCACCGAGGAAGCGACCATTTCCGTAGAATCAAAAGAGCCCATCAAGGTCGGCGAGGAGGAGAAAACGATCTGCAAGCTCAAGGAATCGTTCCAGGGCATGGAAACCACGTCGTGGATCACCCAGGACGGCGAAACGATTAAGGAAGAAAGCGCGCTGGGGTATACGCTGCTCAAGGAAAGCATGACTGAAGCAAAGAAACGCGGCAAAGAAGGTTCCCTGGTCGATATAATTACCCTCACCATGATTCCTTCGGACCCGATCAAGGACTCTTCCCAGGCAACCTATGTCAAAGCACGGCTGAAGGGCGTTCCGTTGCAGGGTTTCTCGCTTGACGGCGACCGGCAATCGCTCAACGGAAATATTATTGAAATTCACAAGGAAGACGCTCTCCAAGCCTACCACCTGCCGTATTCGGGAAAGGAATTCTCCCGCGATTTGCTTCCCAGCGCGCTGATCCAGAGCTATGATGCGAAGATCGTGGACCAGTCGAAGAAGATCCTGGCAGGAGAAAAAAATGCCGGCGAAGCAGCACGCAAACTGAACGAGTGGGTGTATACCGCCCTCACAAAAAAACCGGTTGTGAGCATTCCCAGCGCCATCGAAGTCCTGAACTCGCGCGAGGGAGACTGCAATGAACATACGGCACTGTATACGGCGCTGGCCCGGGCTGCAGGCATCCCAACGCGCATGGCGGCCGGCATCGTCTACATGAAGAATGGATTTTACTACCATGCCTGGCCCGAGGTATGGATCGGCCGCTGGATGCCCGTTGATCCCACGTTCGATCAGTTCCCGGCCGATGCAACGCACATCAGGTTCGTGACCGGCAATCTCGACAGTCAGTCTGATATAGCCAAGCTGGTCGGAAAATTAAAGGTGGACATTTTGGAATATCGATGACGTGCAGCGTCTGGAAGTTAAAACATGCCCATCAATGGCGAATAAACATCCTATGATCCTGAAAACGGAAGTTGGACGCAGATCAACGCAGATTTCCACGGATAAATCAAAAAGATAATCACAGTTTGGATTTACCTAAAAAGCGATTTGAGTTTTTAATTCAAGCTCTTAAAAATCTGCGTGCATCTGTGCGGCATGAAACAGCGCCTGGTCATGGCCTCTGCCCTCCTCCATCATCCCCGGATCCTGGTGGTGGATGAGCCCATGGTCGGCCTGGACCCGCGCGGGGCGCGGCTCGTCAAGGACATCTTTAAGGACCTCGCGTCAAAGGGCGTTACCATTTTCATGTCCACCCACACCCTCGAGATCGTTGAGCAGATGTGCACCCGCGTTGCCATCATTAATAGGGGGGATATTATCGCCGAGGGCAGCGTCGAAGACCTCGGCCGGATTGCCCGCATGCCCACAAGCCATCTGGAACCGATCTTTCTCCGGTTGACGGGCGGCGATGAGGCTTCATCATGAGGCTTCAGAATCGGTCAACTACGATGTTTCTTCTCTCTCCGCTATACAGCGCAGTAAAAAACCGTCTGACCCGCCTCGCTCCCGGCGACGGCCTCAAAACCTTCGTGCTCGTTCTTCTCGGCCTGGGATTTTGGGCCTTTTTATTCGGCATGTCGTTCAAGGTCCTCGGCTATTTCAGGACCATTGAAGGTCTCGGAGACCTGCTGGCCCTGCGCCTGCTGTCGATGATCCTGTTGACCTTTTTTTCCATTCTGGTGTTCAGTAATGTCGTAACAGCGCTTTCAACGTTTTACCTGTCCGGCGAACTCCATATTCTTCATTCTTCACCCGTGCCGATCGAATCCATCTACCGCGCAAAACTGTCAGAAACCATCATAGACTCTTCGTGGATCACCCTCATATACGGCCTGCCGGTTTTCATCGCCTACGGCGTCGTGTTCAAGGCGAACCTTCTCTATTACCTCGGCTTGCTTTTAACCATCATCCCTTTTTTGCTCATTCCGTCCGTCATCGGCATCGGCGTTACCATGCTGCTCGTGAGCGCTTTCCCTGCGCGACGGGCGAAAGATATCATTGTCTTGCTCGGCCTTTTGTTCTTCGTGGTCGTGTACGTTCTTTTCCGCATGCTTCAACCGGAAAAATTAGTTGACCCAGATGCCTTTCCGTCGATTGTGCAATATCTCACTGCCCTTCGCGCCCCGATGTCTCCCTTAATCCCGAGTTCCTGGGCAACTGAAGTGCTTTCGCCGCTCCTGCGCAAGATCAGGGGAGAGTCGCTTTTTTACTTGCTGATGCTCTGGAGCACCGCTTTCGCGGGCATCGTGATCGGCGAGCGGATTTCTCTCATGATCTATTATTCCGGGTGGTCGCGTTCCCAGGAAGGGAAAAAATCGGCTATTTCCCGGTCACGGCTGGCAAGCGGATTTTTCCGCTTTGTCGCTTTGCCCTTTCGCGGGAAGATGCGCGCGATCGTTCTGAAGGATATCAAGCTCTTTTTCCGGGACACGTCGCAATGGTCCCAGCTTTTCCTGCTTTTTGCGCTGATGGTCGTTTACATCTACAGCTTCAAGCTTCTGCCGCTCGAACGCGCCGCTATGCCGAGCTTCTTTCTCCAGAACCTGATCTCGTTTTTGAACCTCGGAATGGTCGGATTCGTGACCTCTGCAGTTGCCGTCCGGTTTGTGTTCCCTGCAGTGAGTCTTGAAGGAGCGGCCTTCTGGATCATCCGCTCAGCCCCTCTTTCGATCAAAGATTTCCTCTGTGCAAAATTCTGGAGCAGCTTGCTTCCGCTCCTGGTCCTGACCGAGGTCCTGATCGTACTTTCGAACATACTGCTCAAGGTAACCCCTTTCATGATGACCTTCGGCAATACCTCACTGGGGGTTGGGCTCGGTGCGGTTTTTCCGAAATTCAAGCATGAGAACGTCGCACAGATACCCACAGGCTTCGGCGGCATCGTATATATGCTGCTGACCATGTTGTTTATCGGTACGGTCATCACCCTGGAAGCTTGGCCCGTTTTTAAGATTTTCTCTGTCCAAACGTTCGGATCCCATGTATCCTTTCTCAGCTGGGTTTCTATTGTCCTCTCGTTCCTTACCGTAATCACCGTCAATATTACGGCGCTCATTTTGCCTATAAAAATAGGTTTTAAGCGTCTCGCGGAGCGAGAAGCATAGATTAACAATGCCACAATATATTGTGTGCCATTCAAAAAACAATACCTTACCTTGTTATTTTTCCCTTTACAAAGCGGTCAGCTTATGATATAAACCTTTACATTAAAGAGAGAAGTGCTTCATTTTTCCCGTACCAAAAGCTAACTATATTCTTTAGCTTTTTTTTAAATCATCCTTACCTCAGGGGGAGGCCTATGCAGCTCAAGACGCTCGAAATGATCGGTTTTAAATCCTTCTCGGACAAAACCACGATCACCTTTCAGCCCGGCATCACAGCTGTGGTAGGCCCGAACGGCTGCGGTAAAAGCAACATCTCCGATGCCATTCGGTGGGTGCTGGGCGAGCAGAGCGCAAAACATCTCCGGGGCGAAAAGATGGAAGACGTTATCTTCAACGGCAGTGAAAATCGCAAACCCCTGGGCATGGCCCAAGTAACTTTGCGACTCTCGAACGTCGGCGGAAACCTCTCTTCAGAATTCTCACACTACGAAGAACTGGAAATCACCCGGAGTCTCTACCGCTCCGGCGAGAGTGAATACCTCATCAACAAGATCCCCTGCCGGCTCAAGGATATCCGTGATCTCATGATGGATGCCGGTGTGGGCGCACGGATCCACGCCATCATCGAACAGGAAAAAGTTGATACTATCCTTTCTTCCAAGCCTCAGGACCGTCGTTTCCTCTTTGAAGAAGTTGCAGGGGTGATGAAGTACAAGGCCCGCCGCCAGGAGGCGCTCTCCAAACTGGAATCCACCCAGCAGAACCAACTCCGCGTGAACGATATTATTATCGAGGTCAAACGTCAGGTCAATTCCCTTGACCGACAGGCCAAGAAAGCCGAACGTTACCAGAAGCTCCGTGCCGAGATGAAAGACCTGGACTACCGCCTTGCTTCGGTCGAGTATTCGGACCTCGGGAAAGAGTGGACAGCGGCCACCGATGAATTCAAAAAGGCGGAAGATGAAATCACGGAGCTGCACGCAGCTCTGGGAAGGATCGAATCCGCCATTGAAGAGTCCCGGGCGGACGCCCTTACGGCGGAACAGGAGCTTTCCGCGCTTCAGCATAAGATCCACGAAACCGAGGCGGCGCTCAGCCGCGCCGAGCACCGCGTCGAGATGTCAAAAAGCCAGATCGCTTCGCTGACCGAACAGCGCGGCCGCGACCTCGCTGACATGGAGTATTTAAAGCAAGAAACGGTCAGGGTCGCAGAGCTGAAGGCGCAGCACGAGGAAGAGACCCGCGGGTTTGCTGTCTCGATCGAAGAAAAGAACGTCGTTCTCGCCGGACGGGCGGAGAACCTCGACGCTCTTTCCCGTGTGCTCCGGGAAAAGGAGCTCTCGCTCGATGAAACGAGGGCCGGAATTCTGGACGCCATGACCGCATCGGCTGCGGAAAAATCCCGGATATCGAATTTGCTGACCAGGGTCGCGCAGATTGACGATCAGGATGCCCGGGGGTTGAAGGATAAACAGGAGCTGACGCAAAAGCTCCAGGAATTTTTCACCCTGCTTGTTGTCAAAGAGCGGGAACTCGAGGGTATCCTTGTAAGGAAGAACGCTGCCCAGGAAGAGCGCACACAGGTTTCCGAACGCCTGGAACTGGCGCTTGCCAGAAAAAAATCGGTCGAGACAAACCTGAACGAAACAAAGAACCGGCTTGCCGCGCAGAATTCCCGCTTACGCTCCCTGATAGAGCTCGAACAAAGCCTGGAAGGCTACCAGAAGGGCGTGCGTACGGTCATGGCCGCGAGAAAAGAAGGCTCGGCAGACAGCCTCGGCACGATCCACGGGCTCGTTGCGGACATGATCGAGACAGAACCGCAGTATGAAGTCGCCATTGAAGCAGTGCTGGGGGAACGGCTGCAGTACGTTGTCGTCGATTCCCAGCACGACTCGCTCAAGGCAATCGATTATCTCAAGACGAAAAGCGGCGGGAGAAGCACCTTTGTCCCGAAAACTCCGCGGGAGATCAAGTCAGAACCCTTTGTCAAGAACGGCCATGCCGGCGTTATCGGCTCGGCCCTGAACATCGTCAGGTACAACGAAACCTACAACAGCGTTGCCCAGTATCTGTTGGGCGACGTGGTCGTCGTTGACACCATGGACACCGCCCTCTACCTCTGGCAGAAGAACGGGATGCACAAGACGATCGTCACTCTCACGGGAGAGATCCTGGACCCCTGGGGCGCGGTCACCGGCGGGACCATCGAAGCAGTGGGCACGGGCATGCTCACGAAGCGGCGTGAGATCAAAGACCTGGAGCACGAAGTCGCGGAATTGACCGTCAGCGCGGCAAAACTCGAAGCAGAGCTTTTAGCCGTGGACACTGCGATTGAGTCCGACCGGAAGATCGAAGCCGACCTGTCCCAGCAGATCCACAGCAGCGATCTCGAATTTGTGAACAGGGAAAAAGACCGCCTCGGCGTCCGCGACGAGATCGTCCGTGCCGAGGGCCGCATCAAGACCCTCGATACGGAAGCCGCCGAACGCGCCGTGCTCCGGCTGGA
Organism: Nitrospirota bacterium; assembly: GCA_021783455.1. Lineage (GTDB taxonomy): Bacteria > Nitrospirota > UBA9217 > UBA9217 > UBA9217 > JAJYKN01. The sequence goes on from JAJXTW010000034.1 coordinate 6,367, forward strand.
TCTGTGCACCCAAATCGATGCATCTTCCAGTGTCCTTCGCGAATTGGAGGCCGGGCATTCCAACGCCCAGGCCGTCGTCGAGTCGCTCCAGGTTGAACTCTCCCTTCAAAAAGAGGCCCTTGAAACGGCTCGGGCAGAAATTACCGAGATACGGATGGAGATTGCCGCGCTCCAGGAAAAACAGGCCGCCGCTTCAAAGAACCTTGACGCTCTTATACGGACCGGAACAGACCTCGCTGACCGGTTCGCCAAGCGCGAAACCGAAATCGCCGGCATTGCAGGAAAACTGGGGGAACTCGAAGCGTCTATTACCGAAGCCGAAACCGAGATCAAGGGACATATCGAGGTCCTCGAATCGGAGAGGAAAGTCCTCGTTTCCTTCCAGGAAGCGCATTCAGTTAAAACGCAGGCCCTTCACGCTGCCGAGGAACAGGCCCGTCAGATGAGGCACGATATCGAGACCGCACAGAAACGACTTTCCTCCAGTGAAGTGAAGCGGACCGAACTCCGCATGAAGATCGAACACCTGAAAGACCGTATCTGGAGCACCTATCACGCAGAACTCGAAGCCGTGGTCCAGGAGCTCGGCCAGTTCGACATCGATATGGAGGAAGCAAAGCTCCACCTTGACGAGTATCGCCAGAAAATCGACCAGATGGGCCCGATCAATGTGGACGCCCTCCAGGAGTATAATGAACTCAAGGAACGATACGATCTCCTGTCCGCACAGCAGACCGACATCAACGAGTCCATCAATAACCTGAAGGCGACCATCGCCAAGCTCGACGGTGAAACCATAGAGCTCTTCTCCGAGGCGTTCAACACGATCCAGGAAAAGTTCAAAGAGGTCTTCGCACTCCTTTTCGAGGGCGGCAGGGCAGAGCTTGTCCTGCTTGAACCGGAAAATATTCTTGAGTCCGGCATCGAGATCATTGCACAGCCGCGGGGCAAAAAGTTCCAGAGCATCACGCTCCTTTCCGGCGGCGAACGCGCGCTTACCGCCATAGCGCTCCTGTTCGCGGCGTTCCTGGTGAAGCGCTTGCCTTTCTGCATGCTCGACGAAGTCGATGCCCCGCTCGATGAGGCGAACGTGACGCGCTTTACCCGCCTTATCCGGGAGATGAGCAGCAGATCCCAGTTCATCACCATCACGCATAACAAACGCACTATGGAGATGGCTGATGCGCTTTACGGCATTACCATGGAAGAACCCGGTTGCTCCCGGGTGATCTCGGCAAAGCTTCGGGAAATTGCGCCGGCTCTGGCATAACGCCGAACAATGTCAAACTACGAAGTGCGGGGTCTTGACCGCTGCGCTCCCTGCTCCGGTCTCTGCATCTCGCACTTTCTCCTTTTCATGTTTTACTGCCTGTGCTATTCTCCATTCATGTTTCATCGTGTCAAGTCGATCATAAACACGCCAGTCGTGTTCGAACCGGACGCCTATTATACGGACCTCGACCTCATCATCGGCCTGACGAAGTCCCCTATCCCTCAGTTGGGAGAAATGGCCGAATCGGAAATTTAGACCACGCTGCTGTCGAGGGCAGCCCTTTTCCCGCAATTCCTCGTCCTTGAAGCGAGCATCAACCCCATGCCTTACTTGGGAACCTATGTCAGGGCGCATGACCCCGTTTTTTATGGAGATGCGCAGCTCTCCGGCAGTTTTAATTGGATAAAAGCCCTTACGGCGGGGTTTGAAGAACCCTACGCCTTCTCTCTTCTGGCGGGTAATGTCGCAAACTTCAACGTCCCCGGCAGCCACGATACGAAAGGGCTCGGCTACAGCGGTTACCTCTTCAGCATGGGCAACTACCACATCAAGGACAATACGCTCATACAGGACCAGTGGCGGGAATATGAGTGGAAAATGAAAGGGGACCGGAAGTCGCCTGTCAAGAAGCTGAGTTGGAGCTTCCGCGTCGGGGCCAAACTCCATGGCAATCCCGACATCACGGACATCATTTACCTGTCCTTCAGGAGAAGCAGAGTCGATTACCAAGAGGAGGAATCTTCTTTCCTCAGCAACAGCGGGTTTGAATACACCTACGATATGGACCGCCGCACGTTGAGCGCGATCCGTCATTTTTTTCTCGTGGACAAGAAGTGGCCTCTCCATGACAGCCAGACGGTTTTCTCGCTTGCAGTCGGTTTTGTATGGGAATCGGCGAGGAAATATACCGGAGTGCTGGCAGCAGGCAGAGAAAAGAACGACTTCCAGGTCATTGTGCGGCCTAACATCGAATTTTAGCGGGGCGGAGAAGTTGCTGTTGCAGAAGACAGGGAAATGATCTGTTCCCGGCTGACTGCTTCGGGCGACACTTCACTCACGGAATACTTGTTCAGCGCCGGGAATGGAGCATCGAGCCTGGCTTGCAAGTCTGCTTCTTTTCCCTCGGTGCAGACAATTGCCCTGATCATGCCGTCCTGCTGTACGACCGTGACACGGGAGGGATTCGGCTCGGCCGGACTCCCGAAGGACTTTTCCCAACGGTCCAGTTCTTCCTGAAGCGACTTATCCAGCGTGGTCTTGATCGTCATGCCCCCGCGATACAGCGCCTGTTCTCCGTAGAGGGCTGCGAGCATCTGTTCCAGTGCATACTGATAGCAAGGCCTCCCATGCCCGCCGATGAGCATAGTGAAATCAAATCTGCCTCTCCCCTCCTGTCGGAGATTAAAGGGCTCAGCAAGGGCCGCTGCATACTCATCCTGCGATATGAGCCTTGCCTGCTGCATATTGAACAACACCCGTTCCTGCCGCTCCCGGGCTTTATCCGGCCTCTTAAAAGGGTTGTAGTAGCGGGGGTTTGGAAGCATGCCGGCCAGCAATGCGGCCTCTCCGATCGTCAGCTCGGAAGCATGCTTATCCAGGTAATAGCGGCTGGCTGCTTCAATTCCGTAGATGTTTTCCCCCCACTCGACTTCGTTCAGATAGATTTCCAGGATCTGGCGCTTAGTCAGTATTTCCTCGGCTTTCCGTGCGAGAACATATTCGCGCAGCTTGCGACTGATTGTTTTTTCCTTTGACAGGAATACGTTCTTGATCATCTGCTGCGTGATCGTACTCCCCCCGCGTGCAAACCTGCGCTTCTGCACATCGAGGACCAGTGCGTCCCAGGTCGCCTTGTAGTTCACGCCATGGTGTTCGAAAAATGTATCATCCTCCGCGGTGGTCACGGCGTTAATAATGACGTCGGGAAGGCCGCGGATCGGGACCCAGATCCGGAACTTACGGTCGTAGTACTGAGTGAGGACGGACCCGTTCTTGTCCAGCACTTCGGCCGCAGCGGCCGGTCGATAATGCTTGAGGACCGCAACATTGGGCAGGTGGGAGAGTACGGAAAAAACGAGAAAAAAGACGACAAGAGCAATAACAGCAAGAACGGCTAAACCGGCAAAAAACACTTTTTTCATAATAGTATGTTAGTTCTCATCCTCGCGTTTCTTTTCTTTCGTGTCGCTATCCCTTCTACAGAAGGGACCGGGATCCGCTCCTCAGCCCCCTCCGGCGCCCTTGCTGAACCGGCGTACGGCAAGGACGATAATCCCCACTATGATGACTGTCGTTGTACTGTCCAACATGAACCTCCTGAAAAGATGCGAGACTGACGATAAAGGCTAATTACGGGCCGACAATTACTTCTGTGCAATCATGTTCCTGAGCATCTGCACGGTCACGGGATCCATCCAGTTATGCGGGCCGATCACTTTGTATTGTACAATTCCCCGGCGGTCAATGATATAGGTTTCAGGAAATTTGTACGTGCCATAAAGGCCGGCAACGGACCGATCCGGATCCAGGAGTACGGGTATATGCAGATTGTGTTGACCCATGAAGGCTGTGACGGCGTTCGCGCCGCCTTCATCAACGCTCACCGCCAGCATTTCGAAGTCGTTCCCCGCGAGCTGTGGATAGAGCTTCGCAAGCAGGGGCAGTTCGTCGACGCACGGCGGGCACCAGGTGGCCCAGAAATGGACCATCACGATCTTCCCCTTGAAATCGGAGAGGTTGAAAAAACGACCGTCAGGAGCCGGGATCCGGAAGTCAGGGGCCCGGTCTCCGGTCGTAATGATTTTCTTCGAGATTGGCCGGTGTTTTGCCACGTACCCGACGACAAAAAGGACTACCAGGAACACCAGGATTCCCAGAAATAAAATCTGTTTTTTGCTGCTGTTCTTTGGAGCAGTGTCTGCCATGGTATTTCGCCCCCCGAAAAAATTGTTTGTTATTATACGGCTTCTTTCTCCCTGGAGCAAGATAAAACAGGGAGCATGGGCGATGGCGCCTGTCCAATGCGCGGCAAGCGCTCTCATGGCCGCGTTCCTGCTTATTTTGGACTGAAAACACCGTAAGATCGGCTGCTATTGTTTATTTATTCCTGTCTGCCGCATCTTTTTAATTTGAAAAATCAAGGCAGTTTGCTATAATGGACACGTATGATCAGCGAAATCAAACTGCACGGGAAAGCCAACGAAAAACTGGATTATTTCGTTACCATTACCGGCGCGGAATTAAGCAGCAGATACTGCTACGAGTCGCTTCCCGAGGGAGACCGCTTCTTTTCCGGGAGGAATGAGTTCATTATTTCTCCGGACGGTATCAGCTACACCGGGACCGGCGGCAGCCTCTGCGAATACATGTTCGGCGTCGATCTGCCGCTGAAAGACCTCCTTCGGAAAGACGTGTCCAATCGTCTCGTGATGTACGGGGCCTTTTACGACAACACCGACAACATCAACTTTACCAACAACACCGGGGGAAAAGAATCCTTCGATCATGTGTTTCTTACCGGCAATGCCGTTTCTAATTACTACTTTTTCCTTCATGCCTCCCATAAATCCGAAATCAAGGACATCCAGCGTGACATCCTCAAGAACATCGGCAAACAACTGAAGCGGAGTACGACCGTCGGCGCAAATGACGACACACGGCTTTGCCGGGAGATCTTCGAATCCCTGGGCGATCCCCGTGCGCTGGTGTTTCTTTTCCGCCTCCTCAACCGCCACAACGAAGAGTATTTCCGCGCCTTCAACAGATTTTACTCTGAGCAGAAAATGCTTACCGACGAGGCCACCACCGTCCTGAACGAGCTGGCGAAAAACTTCAGCATTATCCCCTACCAGCAGGAGCGCATCAAAATCGACGGGATGTATAAGCTGACCGAAAACAAAAAAATCGTCGACGAATACAAGGACATCCTCATCTCCGTATCGGAAAAAGGGCAGGTCAACCCGTCGGAACTGGCGAAACTTTCCCGCCTTCGGACGCTCAGTCTTCGTCTCAACATTCCGCACACGCTCTTTGATACCCTCGACGAACTTCTGCTCAAGGACATGAATATTGTCGAGGTGGAGGAACCCGACGACGTACGGGACAGCCGCGCTATCTTCGAAAGTCTGTTCCTCCAAACGGACAAGATCAAAGGGCACATTTCACAGGAGGACCTCGTAAAGCTCCTCAAAGCCAAACAGAAGTCGACTCTCGTCAGGGACCAGGCGTTCGAGGGACTTCTCCTCGATACGGTTCGCGCCTGCGACGAACACGCCCGGGACCGGAACGATATGAGCGTTCTCGAAACCATGAGTTATATTCTGACGTATTTCGACCGGTATGACAGCACCGCGACAGCGATCAACAACCTTGCATTTATGGAAAACTCGGCTCTGAGCGAAGATAGCACCCGCAGTATCTTTGGAAATAAAGAGGTCTTCGATCAGATCAGTCCCGATCTCTTCCGTGAACTTTTTGTTGACCCGCTGCGGGACAACCGGTACCTGACCCGGTACGGCCGAAAAAAAATCGATGCGCTTTTCCAGGGGCTTATGCAGATCAAATCAGGCGATACCACCTACCGCGACCTTGCGGCCTCCATCTCACGGGTGAACGACGACGACAAGATGTATACGGCGATACACCGCTACATCAAGGACCGGTTCAGGAGCATCTATGCCGAGCTGAATTCAAAGGAGGATCAGGAGATCTTCATACAGGACCTCAATCGCGAAATCCAGTCCAAGGGCATCGTTCAGGGACCGATCCCGCACAGCGTATTCGAGGAAATCATCCTGGACATCAGGAAAGAATCGTTTTATCTCAACAATCTCCTGCCCCATATCATCGTTTCCCGGGACAACCAGGTCCGCGAAGATTTTCTGATGAACAGCGGTCTCGACCGTTTCTACGTCGAGGAACTGGAGAAAGATTACTTTGAAATGAACAAGATCGAGAGAAACATCCTCGAAGAGATCAGGAAGTAATCATGGTCAGGATGAGAATCTTAGATCGCTACATTCTCGGAGAAATGATCCCCTCGTTCTTCCTGAGCATGGCCGTGCTCCTGCTCGTTCTCTTTCTTGAGAAACTGTTCAGACTGGCCGACCTTGTCGTTTCAAAAGGCGTTCCCCTGATGTCGATCGTCAAGGTCCTGATTTTTGCCATGCCGAGTTTCCTGGTGATCACCATCCCCATGTCGCTCGTCGTCGCCTCGCTTACCGCTTTTTCCCGAATGAGCGCGGACTCGGAGATAACCGCGATGAAGGCGTCCCGGATCAGCTTATACGGAATGATCCGTCCGGTTTTTGCCTTTGCGCTGTTTGCCTTCATCGTCACGGCCTTCACGTCGCTCATTCTGGTTCCCAGCGCCGATGTCGCGCTCAAGGTCCACCTCTTCAATATGGTGAAATCAAGCGCCATGGTGGGCATCGAACCCGGGGTTTTCGGGACCACCTTTGACGGCATGGTGGTGTATACCGACAAAATGGGGCCTCACGACACCATGGAAGGCGTATTTATTTCCGACGAGCGGTCGGCCAAGGAGCCTTACGTAATTGTGGCAAAGCGTGGCAGCCTCATCGCCGATCCGAAATCGTTGAACGTCACCCTCTCCTTGCAGGACGGTTCAATCCAACCCCCGGTGAGCGACGATCAATCGTACTCGCTCATGAGGTTTTCCACCGCGCGCCTCTATCTCAACATCAACAGTTCGTTTGCGAAAACAGGAGATACGGACATAAGCATTGAAGATATGAGCAACACGGAGCTGCTCCAGGCGAGCAACAAAGCCCGGCAAACGGGAAAACCGGCGTATCCTCTTGAGACCGAACTGCACAAGCGGCTCTCAATCCCCTTTGCGTGCCTGATCTTCGGTTTGATCGGGCCGCCCCTCGGGATCAGAAAAAGCCGGTCGGGGAAGTCCGCCGGCGTCGCCATTGCACTTTTCGTATTTCTCGTTTACTATATCATCTTGGGCATGGCGGCCAACCTTGCGCAAACCGGCACCGTTTCGCCGCCGTTGTCCTTCTGGGTCCCGAATTGCATCATGGCCGTTGCTGCGGTGATATTCGTCGTAAAGAAAGCAAATGACACCAATTTCATGATCTGGAACAGGATCACCATGATCTATTACAGGGCAAAAAACCGGCTCAAAAAGCCCGTTCTGCCCTGATCGCGGACGTTCGGCTATGACACTGCTCAGCAAACATATATTCAAAGAATTCATCACCTTCGTTGGGGGGGTTTTGGTCGCCATCATCGTTGTGTATCTTTGCGTCGAATTCCTGCAGAAGGCGGACCGGTTCATCAAGTTCCATGCGACCCTTTCCCAGGTGTTGCTGTATTTTCTCTACAGCATTCCCAATATGGTCTCATTGTCGCTGCCAATGGCGACCCTCATCGCATCACTGCTGTCGCTCGGCGGCCTGTCGCGCCACAACGAAATCATCGCCATGCGCGCAAGCGGCGTGAGCCTCGCGAAGATCGTCATGCCCGTGCTCGCCGGCGGGTTGCTGCTCTCCGTTTTGGGCTTTCTCAACAACGAGTACTTCATGCCCGTGTACAGTTCGCGCGCCAACTACATCCGCAACGTGGAGATCGAGAAAAAGCAGCAGCGAGTCATGTTTCAGCAGCACAAATTGTGGCTCCGCGGACCGGACAACAGTATTGCAAACATCGAGCTTGTTTCTCCTACCCGTACCGAAATGATAGGCCTGAGCATCTACAAACTGAACCCTGACTTCTCGGTGCGGGAACGGATATGGGCCGATCGCCTCGTCTGGGAAAACGGGGCCTGGAGGCTTAAGCACAGCCGTGCGTATACTTTTGTCGACGACAAGGTGCGTTCCCGGGTGGCGGACAATGAGATTTTCAACATCGTGGAAAGCCCCAGCGACCTCGGCATGATCGTGAAGGACTCCCAGGAAATGAATTTTCAGGAGTTGTGGGATTATGTCAAGAGACTCAAAATGAGCGGTTATAAGGCGCTTTCGTACGAGGTGGACCTGTACAACAAAATAGCGTTCCCCTTCTCCAGCCTGCTCGTGGTCATGATATCGCTCCCCTTTTCAATTCATAAGGTCCGTAGCGGCGGAGCGGGAAAGGGATTCGCCATCGCCATCGTAATCGCTTTCTTTTACTGGATGCTCATGAGCATCGGCAGTTCCCTCGGTCGCTCGGGCGTTCTCCCTCCCATGGCTGCCGCGTGGTTTGCCAACCTTTTATTCGGCGTCGCGGCTATTATTGTGCTGTTGCGGATGCAAAAAACGATGTGAGCTCCTTCCCGGTCCAGACGGCCGGCATTGGATTCACCTGTCAGCGTGTCAACAAACGAGATGAATCTTATTTGGAACATCGGCTATGATGAATAAAATAATTTTTTCACAGCGCATACTTGATTCACTTATCGACGAAGGCAGAATGAAGCTCGAAAAGAACACCCTCACGCTCCTGACCAACGATCATCCTTCCTTTGAACTGGAGCCTGCCTATCGGTTCATCAGAACGGCCGACGGCGCTCCTGACCCGCACAACCTCGTGGGACAGATCAAATATGACCGGGAGATCAAGGCGATGCATGCGGAAGTCTATCTCGAGACTCCGTCTTGTACCGCGACATTGCTTACGAAGCGGAGCAGGGGTTTATCGGCGAAAAAAAGGAACTCCTGGACAAGCTTTCGGATACGGACATTCTCGCCCGCTTCCTGCTGTAAAACCTGTTGTAAACAATGATAAAGAAGATAGCAAAAATAGGACTCGGACTGGCACTGGTCCCCTTCTGCCTGGGCTTTCTCTGGCAACTGTTCTCGACGATTTTTTCTTTATCCTACCGGCCCGATACGCCCTACTATTTCGCCGCGGGAGGGATCGCCTATTTGACAGTGCATGTTTTGTTCAAAAAACCGGTTCTCACCTATGTGTTCGGGCATGAGCTTACGCACGCCTTCTTTACCCTGCTCTTTGGGGGATCGGTCAAGTCCTTTCATGCCAGCGATCGGGGGGGCCGGGTTGTCGTGACAAAGTCAAATTTTATCATTACGCTTGCGCCCTATTTCTTTCCGATCTATACCTTCGGCGCCTTGATCTTCTATGGCATTGCCAGGTCTACAGGCGCTGGAAACAGCGCAATCAACACCGTCATTTTTCTCTCCGGGGCCGGCTTCACTTTTCATCTTATGCTGACGCTGATTTTTCTCCAGACCGACCAAAATGACATCAGGGAGCAGGGAGCACTGTTCTCCTATCCTCTTATTTTTCTGTTCAACATTATTTTCGCCGCGCTCCTGGTCGATATTTGCCTGGCCGAGAACATGAACTATCTCGAGTTCCTTGCAGGTGGTATAATGAAAGCGGTGAAACTGACGGAGTATGGATTTGCGTCGGTATTCGGGCTGATAGAAAAATCCGGAGCAGCAAACCGGCTATAAAAAAAGACCGGCCCGGACAGTCGGGGGATTGAAAGGCAGGCATAATGCTGAAAGTGGGTCTTACCGGAGGGATTGCCAGCGGCAAAAGCCTTGTTGCACGGGTTTTAAAAGACCTCGGTGCACACGTCATTGACGCCGACCGGATTGTTCATGAACTCCTGGAGCCCAACCAGCAGGCATGGCGAGAAATCATTGATTTTTTTGGAACGAACATCATGCGCCCGG
>JAJXTW010000035.1 GCA_021783455.1 Nitrospirota bacterium
ACGATCGCCAGATCCGCCTCGGGCATAGGTTGGATGTGGCTCACGCCCATCGCCGCTGAACGGGCCTCCTATGCAGCGCCGATCGTTTTCATCGGCATCCTTTCCGTCGTGATCGTGACCTATCTGCTGCTCCATGCCCGTCCCGGCGCCATCCAGAGAGTGCCGCTCTGGGACTGCGGATTTGAAAAGGTCACGTCCCGGATGCAGTACACGGCCACGTCTTTTGCCATGCCCCTGCGCAGGATCTTCGGGTTTCTTTTCAGCATTAAGGAACATGTGAAGCAGCTGCGGCCCGCGGCGCATTACGCCTTCCCGGAGCGTTTGTATTATCATCTCCGGGTGCGCGACCGATTCTGGATGTGGATTTACCAGCCCGTCGTCGACGCGAGCTTCTGGATTTCGCGACGGATCGGGAGGATGCAGCACGGCCGCATTCAGGTTTACCTTATTTATTCGTTCGTGACGATATTGGTGCTGTTGATTTTTTCACGATAACGGGATAAACGGTTCGTCAGCCACTTAAAGACAAGGCCGGCCCGGGCCAAACCGGGAATGATGGCTTAAGAAAGAAAGGATACCTTCGTTGATTATTCATCCGCTCTTTATAGAGATTGCCCAGGTCGGCATTTTGCTTTTCGTCGCCCCCGCTTTCGCAGGATGGGTGAAAATGGTGAAGTGCTGGTTCCAGGGCCGGACTGCGCCGAGCCTGTTCCAGCCCTACCGGGACATCAGAAAACTTTTCGCCAAGGACGTGACGCTTGCCGAGAACGCGTCGTGGATATTCCGCTTCACGCCCTATCTCGTATTCGGCGTCTCGGTCATGGCGGGCGGCATTATCCCGATCCTGTCCACGGACCTGCCCCTTTCGGCCACGGCAGACGTCATTGCGCTGGTGGCGCTCTTTGCCATTGCGCGGTTCTTTACAGCGCTCGCCGGCATGGACATCGGCACCGCCTTCGGCGGCATGGGATCGAGCCGGGAAATGACGATCGCCTCGCTTGCCGAACCCGCCATGCTCATGGCTGTGTTTGCGGTGTCCCTGGTGAGCAAATCAACGTCCCTCTCGCAGATGGCCTTTGTCATTTCCCAGGGCCACTCCATGCTGAGGCCGTCATTGGTCTTTGCGCTGATTGCGTTTATTCTGATCGCGCTTGCGGAGACGGGGAGGGTGCCCGTGGACAACCCCGCCACCCATCTTGAGCTCACCATGATTCACGAGGCCATGATCCTCGAATATTCCGGCAGACATCTCGCCCTCATTGAGTGGGCGAGCATGATGAAACTCTTTCTCTTCACCGTGCTGGGGATCGCGTCTTTTTTCCCCTGGGGGATCGCCCAGAGTGACGACCTGCTGTCCGTTTTTCTCTCGTTTCCCGTCCTCCTGTTCAAGCTGGGGATCGTCGGGTTGGGACTTGTGCTGATCGAGACCGGCCTTGCCAAGATGAGGATTTTCCGCATCACTGAGTTCCTCGGGAGCGCGTTTCTTTTCGCCACACTCGGGATGCTGTCGTATTTTATGCTGGAATAAGAAGAGGGTGAAAGTGGCAAGTGCAAGTATCAAGGTTTAGGTTGCCTTGCTACTTGACCCTTGCTGCTTGACCCGGAGGAATTTAATGAACATGCAGCTTGCATCACAAGTGAACAGTCTTTTGGCCGCCCTGATCCTGCTTACGGCCTTCGGCCTGGTGGTCCAGCGGAGGATGAATGCACTCTTGCATCTGTTCGCCTGGCAGGGCTTTTTTCTCGCGGTAAGCACCGCCATCGTCGGGTATGTGGGCGGAGTGCGCGACCTGTATATATCTTCGGTCCTGACGCTTTCCATGAAGGTCATCCTGCTGCCGTACATCTTGCACAAACTCATTGTGAAGTTGAGGATCCATAAGGAAGTGGAGACGGTCGTCAATATCCCAACGACCATGCTGATGGGCATTGTTCTCGTTATCTTTTCCTATCATCTGACCGCGCCCATCAGGGAATTGTCGACGCTCGTGACGCGCTCCACGCTGGCGGTGGCCCTGGCCACGGTCATGCTCGGATTTCTCATGATGATCACGCGCAAGCATGCGGTGACGCAGATCATCGGCTTTCTCGCCATGGAAAACGGGCTTTTATTCGCAGCAACGAGCGCCACCTACGGCATGCCGCTCGTGGTCGAGCTGGGGGTTGCACTGGACCTCCTGATCGCTGCCTTTATCTTCGGAATGTTCTTTTTTCACATCAGCACAACGTTCGACAGTCTTGATGTGGACCAGATGGCGAGATTGAAGGAAGAGGATTAAGTTCAGTTCATTGTCCAAAGTTTGCAATTCGGAGTCTTTATGGTTCTTCTCGTTCTCTTAATCGTTCCGCTTGCTGCGTCGCTGGCGCTTGCCTTCATCGGCGACCGGAAATTTGCGCCTGAGGTGAACATCCTCGGTTCAGCAGCGACCTTTGCCGCGAGCATCCGGCTTGCCCTACAGGTCTATGAGCAGGGACCTATTCTTGCCGGGGATAACTTCTTCTTCGTTGATGCCTTCAGCGTTTACCTCACCGTGCTCACCGCTTTCGTTTCCATGACCACCTCCATCTTCAGCAGGCGGTACATGCGGCGCGAGCGGGAGCACGGGACCATCGGCTCCAGGCGGATCCGCTTTTACCATGCGATGTTCCAGCTCTTTATTTTTGCCATGCTGCTCTGCCTTTTGACGAACAACGTCGGCATTCTCTGGATCTCCATGGAGCTGGCGACATTGTCCACGGTCCTTCTGGTGTCCCTTTACCGGACCCCGGCGGCGATCGAAGCGGCATGGAAGTATTTTATCCTCTGCGGCGTCGGCATCGCCCTGGCGCTCTTCGGCACTGTTCTTTTGTATTTTGCCGCGGAGAAGGTGCTGGGAGCCGGGGGGGCCGCGCTCCACTGGACAAACCTCGCCAAGGTGAGCAATCAGCTTGAGCCCACGATTCTGTCGTTGGCGTTTGTCTTTCTCATGGTCGGGTACGGTACGAAGGTCGGACTCGTGCCGATCCACAACTGGCTGCCTGACGCCCACAGCGAGGGTCCGACGCCGATCTCGGCGGTCCTTTCCGGGCTCTTGCTCAATATTGCGCTGTATGCGCTGGTCCGGTGCAAGGTCCTGGTGGACGGTGCGACAGGAACGAACCATTCGGGCCACATCATGATGGGCTTCGGCATTATTTCGATCATCGTCGCATCCTTTTCCCTCCTGCGCCAGAAGGACATCAAACGGCTCTTTGCCTATTCCTCCATCGAGCATATGGGCATCGCCACTTTTGCCTTCGGCTTGGGCGGACCGGTGGCGACTTTCGGCGCCTTGCTGCACATGCTGGTTCATAGTCTCACGAAATCGTCCATCTTCTTTACCGTGGGCCATGCTTCGCAGATGCACAGGACGCAGGAGATGGCGAAGATCAAAGGGCTGATCCGCGGCAATCCGCTCGTCGGATGGGGATTGGCGCTCGGCGTCATGGCGATCGTGGGGATGCCGCCTTTCGGCGTGTTTACCAGCGAGTTCCTGATCCTGACCGCCACGATCAAGGACGCGCCGTGGTTCGCGCCGTTCCTGCTGCTCGGCCTCGGTGTGTCCTTTGCCGCGCTCTTTAGAAGGGCGCAGCCCATGGTCTCGGGAGAGCGGCCGCCTTACCAGCACCGCTTGAAGGTCGCGCATCTCCCGGTGATACTGCACATGCTGGTCGTCCTCGTCCTGGGTCTGTACATTCCGAAATTTCTTGCCGAATGGTTCCAGACGGCAGTGGGGCTTTTGAAATGAGCAAACTGAAAGATGCCATAATGTCGGTATTCGGGCCGGACGCGAAAGAGGATGCAGGGCAATGCCCCTCTTCCGTTCCAATGCTCATCGTGCCGAGGGAGCGCTTTGCCGAGGCGGCCAAGATTTTGAAAAAAGGGTACGCCCTGCTGGCAGCGGAGTGGGCCGCGGACGAAACGCCGTACGGCAGGGGATTCGGAGTGTTTGCCTGTTATCGAAAAGAGTCTGAATATCTCATTATCAAGACCCCGGCCCCGCAGACCGATCCGACCTTCCCGAGCCTCACGAAGAAGTTCGTTCCTGCCTACCGGTTCGAACGCCAGATGAAAAGTCTCCTGGGCGTGATCGCCATCGGTCATCCCGACACGCGGCCCTGGATCAAGCATGAAGACTGGCCCGAGGACGCCTGGCCCCTCAGGAAGTCCTTTGACGGCTCAAAACCCCTGCCGCGCGTCTATGGTGAATACGATTGGATACGCGCCGAGGGGGAAGGGGTCTACGAAATTCCCGTGGGGCCGGTGCATGCCGGCATCATCGAGCCGGGCCACTTCCGGTTCCAGGCCGTCGGAGAAGACATTCTCAACCTGGAAGCAAAGCTGGGATACGTGCACAAAGGGATCGAAAAAAGATTCGAGGCCCTCTCCTGGCGCGACGCCTCGAGGCTTGCGGGACGGGTGTCCGGCGATACAACGGTTGCGCACTGCCTTGCCTATTGCCATGCCGTGGAGGCGCTGGCCGCGTGCCGTCCCCCGGACCGGGCGCAGTGGCTTCGGGCGCTCTTTCTCGAACGGGAGCGAATTGCAAACCATCTCGGCGATCTCGGCGCCATCTGCAACGACGTGGCTTTCGCGATCCTGTTCTATCAGTTCATGAGGCTGAAAGAGGCCGTCGTACGAACCAACCTTGCGCTCTTCGGCCACCGGTTCCTGATGGACAAAATCATCCCGGGTGGGACATCGGTCGACATCGATGCAGCGGGAGTAGCGGCGATCCACGCTGAAGCGGACTGGCTGGCAGAGGAACTGGAGCGTCTCGTGGTCATCTATGACGAGAACCCCTCAGTTGAAGACCGGGTCCGGGACACGGGAATCCTGAGTTCGGAGAAAGCGCGGGAACTCGGCATGGTCGGGTTCGTGGCGCGCGCCAGCGGCTTGAACCTGGACTGCCGCATACATCAGCCTTTTCCGCCCTATGACCGCATCAACGTGACCATCCCGGTGCTGGTTTCCGGCGATGTTCACGCCCGTGCCTGGGTCAGGATCGAGGAAATCAGGGATTCCCTGCGCATTATTCGCGAGATATTGAAATCGCTTCCCGGGGGAGAAATTTCCGCCCCGCTGCCCCGCGAGCCTCTGCCGGATAGGTCGGGCTTCGGGGCTGTCGAAGGATGGCGCGGGGAAATTCTCTATTGGCTGCAGGCCGGGCCGAAAGGGGAGATCAACCGCTGCATGGTCAGGGACCCGTCGAGTCTCAACTGGCTGGGGCTCGAACAGTGCATCCACGGGAACATTGTTCCCGACTTTCCCGTGTGCAACAAGAGCTTTAATCAGTCTTATTCCGGGAACGATTTGTGAAAAAACGTCGGATGAAACCACAGGCGCTTCGCGCACACAGATTAACACAGTTTAAGGATAAGGGGATTTATCCCTGTTCATCCCTGTTAATCCGTGGTTACATTTGTATTCACTTTGGAGTTTTATGATCAGAATCCTTAAACAGATTTTCCATACCGGCATCGTCACCGAACCGCTTCCTCCGATTGTCGACCCGGAGCTCATGAAGATCGGCGCGCAATTGGAGGAAGTCATCAAAAAACGCTTCCAGGGAAGCCTCGCCATTCGACAGGTGGACGCGGGTTCATGCAACGCCTGCGAACTCGAGATCCATGCAGTCAACAATCCCATCTACAACTGTGAACGGTTCGGTGTCCATTTTACCGCGTCGCCCCGGTTCGCCGACATGCTGCTGGTCACCGGGCCGATCTCTCAAAACATGGAAATCGCTCTCCGGCGGACCTACACGGCTACGCCCCGGCCGAAACTGGTCGTTGCCGTCGGGGACTGCGGGTGCACCGGCGGTATCTTCGGCAAGAGCTATGCATCACTAGGCGGCGTCGATCAGGTCCTCCCTGTGGACGCATATATCCCGGGATGTCCTCCCACGCCCACGGCCCTTCTTCAGGGGATTCTTCGAGCCATCGGAAAATAGCTGTTCCCGCCTTCATTTTCCCCACGAGCATCCGCTCCGTTGCACATGCGTAAGCTGAAGCAGGCGCCGAAGAAAAAACCGACCGAAAAAAATGGAATCTGGTATACTTTCTTCCAATGTCATTAAATTCTCGATGGCAAAAGGGAGGTATCGATGAAAAAGGCTTTTCTCATATGTTTCGTGCTTTTGAGTTTCGCACCATTGAACGCATTTGCACAGAAGGTGGGGGGAGGAGATCTGACCTTTACACCGAAAAACGCTCACAGTGTTGTCTTCAGCCACCAGATCCATGTGACCGTGAAGGGTCTTAAGTGTTCGGGGTGCCATTACCAGGTGTTTCAGATGACCAAGGGATCGTACAAGATGGACATGAGCAAAATGACCAAAGGCGATTTTTGCGGTAAATGCCACAATGGTCAGAAGTCATTCGATGTAAAAGACCCGAAAAACTGCGACAAATGCCATAAGTAACTGTATTCATCATGAGCGTTCGGCAGCACATGCTTGTCAACCGACCGGGAAGGCACCACGCGTGAGGTCACGATTCGGAGCGATCTGGGGGCTCGCGGGTGTTGGTCTTTTGCTTGCGAGCGCGGTTTACCGCATAACGCCGCTTGCTTTTGATGCCTTTTTATCCCCCTGGTCCTGGTATCATTGGCTGACGTTCGTGGTTGTTCTTTTATTCATGGCCTATTTCGAGGGATACCGCGCGTTTCAGAAAGCGTTCTCTCCCCGTGTTGCGGCCCGGGCGCGGTATCTCTGCTCCCATTCCGATAGATCCCCTGCGCTTCTCGCCCCGTTATTCTGTATGGCCTACTTCCATGCTCCGCGGCGGAGGCGGATCACTTCCCTTTCCGTAACCGCGGGGATCATCATTCTCGTTGTCCTGGTGCGGCTTCTGGAACAGCCCTGGCGCGGCATTATCGACGGCGGCGTGGTGGTGGGGCTGGCATGGGGGCTTATTTCTCTATCACTCTTCGGATATCGGGCCTTCACAGATCGTGAATTTTCCTTTTCACCCGACGTGCCCGAAGAGCTATAATCATAGAAAAAGCACTTAGACACAGAAGAAGCAGATTACCACATGATAAAGGCGGATAAAAAGAGATGGTATGCGGTCAGCTGCCGTCCGTTTTTCCGCCCTGACCTTGTCTTGAAGCAAACAGGAGTTATTTTGGAATGTGAAACAAAAACAATCCCGGGTAAACTGGTCGTATTTCTCTTCGGGGAGACTGGTTTGAACCTTGACGCCACTTCCGTGGTGGAGATCAAGACGGTCAAGAGTGCGCCGAGCTACCCCGATGTCATCCCCAAGCAGAAAATCATTAAACTGGAAAAACGGCAGGTCGATGGCGCAGAGGTGTCTTTTGTAGTCAAGGCCTATCTGCCCGACGTGGTCGTCGTCGAGGCCTCGCTGGATCTGGGCGACATCCTGGCGGACGCCACGTTGGAGTTTAAGCGTTCGCTCATTAACGAATGCAGGAAGGTCCTTGGCGAGTTCGGCTGCGACCCGCAGTTCGACGAAGAGTACAGCGTCTATTGCATATCGGACTACAGCGGCGACCCCGAAGTGTGCCTGTCGGCGCACGGGGACAAAATCGCGGCGTTCCTGAAAAATGAAAAGATCGCACTCGACGAAGAGGAGGTCCGTGCCACGCTGTCGGTAAACCTGAAATACGGCAAGGACGACATCACGATCGTGGATTGGGACGGCGCATTCATCTTCGATTCCTCCGGCGACTTTGAAAGCAACATCGAACTTTTTGAGATCGCCAATCTCCAACTCCTGAAATCGCGGATCCTCGACTACGATCTCGATGAACGGCTTGAAAAGACCCTGCGCCTCATGGGGGTCCCTAAACGGCTTCCGATCATCAGGTCGCGAGAGGTCAGGAAGGTCGTGAAGGAGATCATCGAGATCAGGACTCAGTCGATCCTCGAATCTGAGGCCGTGGAACGCAACATCAAGCTGATCGGGGACTGGTATTCCGCGAAACTGTATTCGCTCATCTCTAAAAAATTCCACTTGGACAGCTGGAAGATCGAAATCAAGGAAAAACTCGACACGCTGGAGGATGTTTATACCATGGCCACGGAAAATTTCAGCGTCTCCTACCGGGCGACGCTCGAATTCATCATCCTCGGCGGCTGGTTTGTGCTGTTGCTGCTCTATGTGGCTGAATTTTTCTTCACGAAAAAATGACTTTTCTATTGGCGCTCGCGTAACCTTTCTTTACTTCTTCGCCTTCTTTTGTTACTATAACCGCCTTATCTCTCCGCATAAAGGAATAGTATGAACTCAGGACATATCCGGATAATCGCGTCAGAAATTTCCCTAACGGAAAAACAGGTGCTGGCCTGCGCTGCTCTTCTCGATGAGGGCGCAACGGTCCCGTTCATATCCCGCTACCGCAAGGAAGCTACCGGTTCGCTTGATGAAGTTGCCGTTGCCGCTGTCCGGGACCGGCTGGCACAGCTTCGGGAACTGGACAAGCGGCGGGAGGCGATCCTCAAATCGCTGGAAGAAACGGGCGCGCTTACGGACGAACTGAAAACGAAGGTCCTTGTTGCGGAGACCCTGACGGAGCTCGAAGACATTTATCTGCCCTTTCGTCCCAAGCGCCGGACCAAGGCGACGATCGCGCGGGAAAAGGGCCTGGAACCGTTGGCACAGCGGCTCTTCCTGCAGGAAGAGGACAGCGACCCCGCAGCTCTGGCAGCGGCGTTCGTTGACAAGGAAAAAGGCGTTCCGTCCGCTGACGACGCCCTTTCCGGAGCGCGCGACATCATAGCCGAGTGGGTGAACGAGGACCAGAACGCGCGGCAGAAGATGCGTGAGCTCTACGCGGAGAAGGGACAGTTCAAAACCCGGATATTGACGGGGAAGGAAGAGGAGGGGATCAAGTACAAAGACTACTTTGACTGGCACGAGCCCATTGCCACAGCCCCTTCGCACCGCATCCTGGCCATGAGACGGGGAGAAAAAGAGGGCTTTCTGATCCTTCGTCTGACGCCGCCCGAGGAAGAGGCGCTTGCGCTTCTTGAAGCTCTTTGTGTGAAAGGGAACAGCGCCGCGTCCCGGCAGGTCAGGCTCGCAGTGCAGGACAGCTACAAGCGGCTCCTCTCGCTTGCCATGGAAACGGAGATGCGCGTTGCAACCAAGGAGCGGGCCGATGCCGAGGCCATCCGAGTTTTTGCGGAAAACCTGAGACAGCTGCTGCTTGCGCCGCCGCTCGGCCAAAGGAACGTACTTGCCGTGGATCCCGGTTTTCGCACCGGATGCAAGGTGGTCTGCGTGGACAGGCAGGGAAAGCTTCTTCACACGGACACGATCTTTCCCCACTTTTCAGGGAAAAATACAACAGAGGCCGGTGACAAGATCGTGCATCTGTGCAAGAAATTCGATGTTGAGGCCATCGCCATCGGAAACGGCACTGCCGGCCGGGAAACAGAATCGTTTATAAGGCAGCTCGGCCTGCCTGCCGCGATCCAAATTTTGATGGTGAACGAAAGCGGGGCTTCGGTCTATTCAGCGTCCGACGTGGCACGGGAGGAATTCCCCGACTATGACCTGACCGTGCGCGGTTCCGTTTCAATCGGCCGCAGGATCATGGATCCGCTGGCGGAGCTCGTGAAGATCGATCCCAAGGCCATCGGCGTGGGCCAGTATCAGCACGATGTCGATCAGCCGGCGCTGAAACGGAGTCTTGACGACGTGGTCGTCAATTGCGTGAACAAAGTGGGAGTTGAAGTCAATACGGCAAGTAAGCAGCTGTTGATGTACGTCTCCGGTCTGGGCCCTCAACTTGCCGGAAATCTTGTCGAATATCGAAACCAGAACGGACCGTTCAAAGCGCGGGAAGAACTGAAAAAGGTTTCCAAACTCGGGCCAAAGACGTTCGAACAGGCCGCGGGCTTTCTGCGGATTCGCGACGGCCAAAACCCGCTCGATGCGAGCTCGGTCCATCCCGAGAGCTACCATATTGTTGATGCCATGGCGCGGGACCTCGAGTGCTCGGTAGCTGATCTCATGGGGAATGCAGACGTGCGTAAAAAAATCGACCTTACTAAGTACGTTACCGATACCGTCGGTTTGCCGACTCTCAAGGACATTATGGCGGAACTTGCGAAGCCGGGCAGGGACCCCCGTGAGAAGTTTGAATCCTTCAGCTTTGCCGACGGCGTCGAAAAGATCGAGGACGTGCAGCCGGGCATGAAGCTTCCCGGGGTGGTGACGAACATCACGGCATTCGGCGCCTTCATCGACATCGGAGTGCATCAGGACGGTCTCGCCCACATCAGCCAGCTTTCGGACCGCTATATAAAAGACCCCAACGAAGCCGTGAAGGTCAATCAGAAGGTGACGGCGACGGTGCTCGAAGTGGACGTGAAGAGAAAGAGGATTTCGCTGTCGCTCAAGAAAAATCCGGAGAAGCCCCGGCAACAGCAGCAACGAAAAAAAACAGAGAAACCGCAAGCGGATATCAGCTCATTGCAGCAGGCGTTTATGAAGAACCGGACGTAAGAAAGTGTTTTGCCCTTCGACACACTCAGGGCGAACGGGGCAGCCATTGACAGTATGAACCGGTCCCCGTTCGTGCTGAGCCAGTCGAAGCACAAAATGGATTTATGCAACAGGCTCTTCTGTGCTTTTCCTTCTTTTCTGCCGGATCGCCTTCCCCCTGGACGCTCTGCCCATTAACTTCTATTGACATGACCTATTGCACCCTATATTATGTAGACAAGTGCATATTGCCGTGCATGAAACCTCATATGGTTAGGAATTCCTATGCTGTTTTCTAAAAAAATCGTCCTGGTATTTACGCTCCTTTTCCTGGCCTCCTGCGCTGCGCGGAAGACTGCTCCCGGCGACCTTGCCGGAAGCGCCGGCCTGTCGCACCGCGCGCCAAAGTCATTTGCGAAAAAATTTACAACGAACTCCGCTCTTCCAGACCCTGAGCTGGCCCTGAAAACCGCGCTTGATGCCTATAAGACCGGCAATTACGACGACGCCCTGCTGGTATCACGAGAAATTACCGATCAATATCCCGATACTGTCTGGTACCGGCGCGCGTTGTTTGTGACGGAAGAGGTCCTGATCCGGCTTGATCGAGCCTCCGAGGCCGATGCCGCCATGCTCCGCGTGCAGGAGGAATATCCGGAACTCGCGGACTACGCCGTCTTTTTGCTGGCGGAATACCATTACTCCCGGGCGCGGTACAGCCGGGCCGCGGCCCTCTACCAGGTGGTGCTGGAAAAGCGACCCAAAAGCCTGCTTGCCGTGCAGGCGGCATACCGGCGCGGTCTTGCCCTCTCTGCGTCCAATGCCTATCTTCAGGCGGTCGATGTATTCGAAAAATTTCTGGAGGACTACCCGAGGGACGATCTTGCGCCCGATGCCGGCCTGGGATTAGCGCGGGCATTGATTGCCGGGGCCCAGCCGGAGCGCGCTGTTCTTGCTTACCGGGACATCTGGACGAACTATCCGGGCACCCCTGCGGACAAGGAAGTGGAGCAGGGGTTGCGGGACTTGAAAAAGTGGGGAGCGGATGTCCCCGATTTTACGGCCAATGAACTCTACGAACGCGGGAAAAACCTCTTTCTGTCGAACCAGTATGACAAAGCAGCGGAGACATTCCTGAAACTGCTCGACCGGGGACCTTCCTTTCCGAACCGGGTGGATGCGCAGTTCCGTGCCGGCGTATCGCTGTTCAATATCGGGAAACGGGCAGAGTCCGCGGCTATTCTTGAAAAGATGGCGCGTGAGAATCCGGCTGATCCGCGAACGCCGGAAGCGTTGTACTGGGCCGGGAAATCCTGCAGCAAGCTCGGAGACTGGGACCGGGCAGTAAAGAATTTTCATAAGCTCCTCGATGCCTATCCCGATAGCGACTGGGCCGATGACGCGTTGTTTCACACGGGGAATATTTTCCGTGAAGAAGGCGATATGAAGAACGCGCTTCAGTATTACGGGCGTCTGGTGCAGGAATATCCCGACAGCAGATTCGCGGACAGCGCGATCTGGTGGAAAGCCTGGTCGTTCTATGCCGTTGGTGAGTATAATAAAGCCGGTCAGGCCATGCAGGAGCTGGTGAACCGCTATCCCCGGTCGTTCCTCGTGAACCAGGCGCTCTACTGGCAGGGCAGGGTCGCGGAAAAACAAGGAAATTTGTCCGGCGCAATCGGGTTCTACGAACGGGTCCTGAAAAGGGGCCCCTACTCCTATTACGGAAATCGCGCTGCGGAGCGAAAGGCCCGCCTCGCGGCCGCGGATGCGGCGCTGACAACGGCCGACACTGTTACTGTTGAGGTGATTCCGGCATGCGCCGAGTTACCCTGTGCTGAAGACTCCGCAAACATCTTCGAGACCGACGACGGTCCGCCGATATGGACGGAAGAGACGAAGCGAATCTTGTCAACCGACCCTTCGTTCCGGAAGACCTTCGAATTGATGCAATTGGACATGAAGAAAGAGGCGGCCAAAGAGTTGTGGGCCCTGCAGGACAGGCTGCCCAGAAAGCGAGGCATGCGCCTCGGGTTGAGTAAGGCTTTTTTCGAACTGGGTGATTACCACAGCTCGCTTTTGCTCGTGCTCCGGAACTATAAGCGTTATCTGGAAGCGCCGGCGACGGGGATTACCGACGACTTGTGGTTGCTGGCCTATCCGCAGGCCTACTGGGACAGCATTGTAACCTATTCCCGGAAATACGGACAGGACCCCTTCTTCATCGCCGCCGTTATCCGGGCAGAGAGCCAGTTCCGCACCGAGGCGCTCTCTCCCGCAGGGGCGCGTGGACTCATGCAGGTGATGCCAGCGACAGGGAAGCGGGCGGCGCAGCTGATCAGGCTGCGGGGCTTTGATAGTACGAAGCTCTTCGAATCCGATACGGCGATCAACATCGGGACCTGGTATCTCAGTCAATTGATGAAGCGCTTCAAGGGTGATCCGCTCCTGGTCGCGGCGGCATATAATGCCGGTCCCGAAGCCGTGGCCTCGTGGCTTGCCAACAGCGAATATCATGATGAGCGCGACGCCTTTGTCGAGGACATCCCTTTTTCCGAGACCCGGGGATATGTAAAAAAAGTGCTGCGGAACTATGCAGAGTATAAAAGAATTTACAGCAAACCCCCGGAGTCTGCGCCGCTTGCCCAACGGCAGGCTGTTGGCGCGGGTGGGGATGACGGCGTAAAGGGGCTTCAAAATCCGTAAATTCCGGGCGCGGCATGCGGAGTAAGGAATGCGGCGTCGTGGCGATGGTGAAGAAACCGTGAAAGACCTTGAGGCGCGATTTACGGTCATAGAAAAACGAGTGCAGGCTCTGTTGGCGGAGAATAAAGGACTCAGGGCCCGCGTCAATAACCTCCAGGAAGAACTTGCGCGGGCGACCCGCGATGTGCAGCAGCTGGAAGATTACAATGGCAGGAAACAGCATATCCGGGAAAAGATCGAGCGGATACTGCAGCAGCTTGATGCGGTTGATATCAAAAATAAAACAGACAACGCCGTGGAATGTCCCCGGTAATCATCCATTATCTATGGCCCAAGACGACTCTTTTTACAAAACACTGCTCGATAATCTGCATGACGGCGTGTATTTCGTCGACCGTAATCGAACAATCACGTACTGGAACAAGGGCGCCGAGCGCATTACCGGATACAAGACAGCGGAAGTCGTCGGCAAGTCCTGCAGCGACAACATTCTTGTGCACGTTGACAAGGACGGGCACAGCCTGTGTACGACAATTTGCCCTTTGAAAAACGTCATGAACGACGGCAGAGAGCGGAATGAGGAGCTCTTTTTACACCATAAAGACGGCCACCGCGTGCCGATTACCATCCGGGTCGTCCCGATCTATGATGATCAGGGAGAGATGATCGGCGGAGTGGAGACCTTTACGGATAATACCCCGCCTGCTGTTGCCCTCGAGCGGCTGGCGGAGCTCGAACGTCTCGCCTACGTCGACGCGCTCACGGGGCTTGCAAACCGGCGGTACGCCGAGATCACGCTGAATGCGCGGATCGAGGAATTGCAGCGGTATGGCTGGCATTTCGGCGTTCTCTTTATCGACATCGACCGCTTCAAGGACATCAACGACAAATACGGACACGACCTCGGCGACGAGGTTTTGAAGATCGTGGCCAGGACGCTTCAGAACAGTGTGCGCTCGTTCGATGTGGTCTGCCGTTGGGGCGGTGAAGAGTACGTCGCGGTAATTGCCAACGTCGAGGGCGATGAGCTTGTTGCAATGGCAAACCGGTGCCGGTTACTCGTGGAGCAGTCTGATATCCCGGCCATTCAGGGCCTTCGGGTGACGATTTCCATCGGTGCTGCGGTTGCCAGCTCCGACGACACTGTCGATTCGATCATCAGGCGGGTGGACATGCTCATGTACCGGAGCAAGGAAGCGGGCAGGAACCGCGTGACCGTGGCTCAGTAGACTTGCTCAGAGAGCAGAGAGCAGAGAGCAGAGAGCAGAGAGCAGAGAGCAGAGAGCAGAGAGGTAAACACCTCTATGCCCTCTGCCCTGTGCAACGAAATTAAGGGACCATCATTGGACATTGTTATCGCGCAAAAACTGATCAAGGACTATGACGGGCTTCGGGCGGTTGATGCCATAGATTTCACGATCGGAAAGGGCGAATGTTTCGGCTTTCTCGGGCCGAATGGGGCGGGCAAGACCACGGTCATGCGCATCATTTCCTGCTTCATGCCGCCGACAGGGGGGAAGGTCACGGTCTTCGGCACGGATGTGACCAGCGGCCCCAGCGAGATCAAATCCCGCATCGGCGTCATGCCCCAGGATAATAATCTCGATCCCGACCTGTCGGTGATCGAAAACCTCATTGTCTACGCCCGTTACTTCAACATCCGGAAGTCCGACGCATTGCGGCTCGGACGCGTGCTTCTTGAATTTGTCGAGCTTCAGGACAAGACCCATGCCAAGATCGACGAGCTTTCCGGCGGCATGAAGCACCGGCTGCTGCTTGCCCGGTCGCTCGTGAATAATCCCGAGATCCTGATCCTCGACGAGCCCACGACCGGGCTCGATCCCCACAGCAGGCGGGCCGTCTGGGATAAGTTGAACCATCTCAAAAAGCAAAACACGACGCTGCTGCTTACGACGCACTATATGGAAGAAGCGGAAAAACTCTGCGACCGGGTGGCGATCATGGATTCGGGCAGGATCGTGACCGTTAACTCGCCGGCGGATCTGATGAAGCAACACGGCGGGAACCTCGAGGACGTGTACCTCAAACTGACGGGGAGGAGCCTTGCAGATTAAACGCGCCTTCCGGGTATGGCAGCGGCATTGGCTGGTGTACACCAAACTGTACCGGACGAGCTTTGCCTTGAACTTCGCGGAACCTGCGCTTTACCTGGTCGCAATGGGGCTCGGTCTCGGCTCGTTCGTGAAGGACATTCACGGAGTGCCCTATATCAAATTCATCGCACCGGGCATCGTGGCCTCGTCATCGGTGTTCGCCGCGGTGTATGAATGCACCTACGGGACCTATATCCGCATGACGTTCCAGAAGACCTTCGATGCGATCCTTGCCACGCCGGTGAATCTCGATGACCTCGTGGCCGGCGAACTCATCTGGGGGGCGACGAAGAGCGTGATCTTCGGGATCACGATCATGATCGTGATCTCACTCTTCGGACTCGTTGATTCCCCGTTCCTTCTTCTTGCCATACCCTTTATTTTTATCGGCGGGCTCATCTTCGCAGAACTATCGCTCATTTTCTGCGCGATCGTGCCGGGGATCGACTTTTTCAGTTATTTTTATACGCTTTTTATGACCCCGTTGTTTCTTTTTTCCGGCATCTTTTTTCCGCTTGACGCCATGCCGCGTCTTGTCGCCGACCTTGCCTACTTCACGCCGCTGTATCATCTGGTGAACATCTGCAGGGCATTTTCCGCAGGGGCGGTCTCCGGCGCAGCCTGGAGCATGGCCTGGCTCATCGTCACGGTGATTGTGCTGGCGCCGCTCCCGTTTAAGCTTATGAAAAAAAGGATTGTCGTGTAATTGTCTCGCCCACGTGTTGCCGTTGCTGAGGGGGACGACGAAATCCCCCTGGCAATCTCTCAGGGAGTAAACGGCATACTAAGATTTTCAGGAACGAGCCCATGCATTCAATAAATCTATCGTCGATAAACCGATCAAAATTTCAGGACAAGGTCCTGCAGGCAAGGCACGAACCGCTTACTGCTTTGGACATCAGCGTGCTGCAGGTCAATATG
>JAJXTW010000036.1 GCA_021783455.1 Nitrospirota bacterium
TGAAAAAACGGATGTGTTCACGGAAGTTGCAGGCAACGAGGCTGCGCCTGCGGGGTATGCAGATGTGCTTATAGCTGCAAACATAAAGACGCATCTTGAGGGGTATTACCGTGGCGAATCCAAGACATCGGCTCACGGTAAGGAATCCTATCCTTTCCTGTTCAACATAGACGGACAGGCCGTGCTTTGGAAAGCCGAAGGGAAGAAGCATGATCTCCCGAGCTATGACGCTAATGGAAAGACGAGCAGGGACCCCGAGGCAGGCGAGGGGATCAAATACACGCTTAATAAGAAGATCAGACTTCGCGCTGGTTCGCATACGCTGTTCTTCGGATTGCCCGAGGATGACTACTACCGGGAAGTCGTGATAACCGTCAAGGAAGGCGAGGCTCAGATGCTGGAATTCAGGCCGGAGTATCGATATAAAACGCGTCCCACGCGTATACCGACCTACATGCAAGGAGTCAGCAAGTTTGACGTACTTGTCAACGGAAACCAGGTGGAGCAGCACGTCGCTATTGCACAGTAATGAGTGTTAGAGTTATGAGCGAGTTCTTTTGATTGACACGTTAGCCGAATAAGCTTAAACTCTTTTCTGCTTTTCAGGTGCGGCGCTGGCATTTCGACTGAAGGATTATGCAAGGCATCAGTCGTATGCCATAGTGGTCACCGGCAACCCTTGCTTAAAAAGATGCCACTGCTGGAGCTAATACATATTCTGAGAAGGGAAACAAAAATGTCAGAATCAACACATAACCATTCACACGCTCACAGCCACGCTCACGACCATGGCCACGGCCACGGCAGGGGTAGAATGGGCTGGGTCATCCTCTTCAACATTGCCATCACTGTCGCCGAATACATCGGCGGAGTCCTTTCGGGCAGTCTGGCCCTGCTATCGGACGCAAGCCACAATTTTTCTGATGTTCTTTCCCTCGCATTCAGCTATTTCGGCGAGGTCGTCTCCCGGAAGAAGGCGACGAAAAGCCACTCGTTCGGCCTAAAACGGGCTGAGGTCGTCGTCGCTGTCGTGAACGCAGTTTCCCTGTGCAGCCTTGGGTTCATTATCGTCATAGAAGCCATTAGGCGATTCTCCCAGCAACGCGAGATTTCCCTGGGCATCATGTTGCCAGTCGCTGTGATCGGATTGGCGGGGAACCTTCTCTCTGTTCTTTTATTGCGCAACAGCAAGGACAAGAACCTCAACATGCGGTCCGCGTATCTTCACCTGTTCTATGACGCCCTTTCATCCGTGTTCGTCATCACTGCATCCCTTGCCATTGCCTGGACCCATTGGGTTTCCTTTGACCTCATCGCCAGCCTGGTGATCGCCAGCCTGATGATATGGAGCGGCATTGACGTGCTTAGAGATGCCTTGCACATATTTATGCAGGGAGTTCCCAAGGACATTGATTTTGACGAGGCATTGCATGCCATAGCATCGGTTGAAGGAGTTGAGAGCGTGCACGATTTGCATATTTGGGGCATTGATTCCGAAGAAGCATTCCTGTCCTGTCATGCCTGCGTATCCCAGGACAAGCACTCAACCGAGATCAATGAACTTGTTCAGAAATTGAACCATATTCTTGAGGAGAGATTCAGGATCACGCATTCCGCAATACAGTTCGAGCATGTCGGCGTATGTGACAACAAGGCTGTGTGCTGCAAATGAATCGGCCGCTTTCGGAGAAAAATATTCTCTGAATACGCTTTTCCTTTCGGCGGAATAGATTCAATGGCATCTTCGTGGATCGCGGGCCTCTGTTTTGGGAGGAGTCGTTATTTCTTGACTTTATCCATTAGCTAAGGTAAAAAGAAAGCTCCGAGGGGGAGTAGCTCCATCGGTCAGGGTCAACATCCTGGCTGCAAAGCCTGGCCCTGCAATTGGTTTAATCCAATGAGCGAGACCTTCGGCGTGGCGGTATTAAACCGTTGCGCCGGAAGTCTCGCTTTTTTATTCCTTAAAAAGGAGACGTAAAACATGACTGCATTTCTAACCTCTTTGATGTTCGTGTTTTTGGCGGAAATGGGTGACAAGACGCAGCTTCTGGCAATGGCCTTTGCAACCAGATTCAAGACATCCACGGTTCTCTGGGGCATATTCATTTCTACAGCAGCAAATCATCTTTTTGCCGTTGAAGTCGGAAGCTGGTTGACGAATTATATACCGATAAACTATATTCAGATAGCCGCGGCCGCTTCATTTATTCTTTTCGGCTTGTGGACGATCCGTGGCGACGAACTGAAGGATGAAGACAAGCGATTTAGCTTCAACCCCTTCTGGACAGTCGCCGTAGCATTTTTTGTTGCGGAAATGGGAGATAAAACCCAGTTGGCTACTGTCGCTCTAGCGGCAAAATACCAGTCGGTATTACCCGTCTGGGCGGGCACTACAACCGGGATGATGATCGCGGATGCATTTGGTATCGGCGTTGGGATCATGCTCGGGAAGAAAATCCCCGAGAGCTTCATTAGGTGGGGCGCGGCGGCAATCTTCATCCTCTTTGGAATTTATGGACTTCACGAAAACCTGCCAGCCGGTCTATTAACGCCGCCGACGGAAATTGCGGGCATTGTCCTTGTGGCAGTAGCGGCATTTCTAGTCGGTCGGCGATCACAACCCGCACCAGATGCGGACTAGAGCGGCTGTGAGGTACATTGAAAACTGGGAGAGGCATGGCATTAGGAGCATTCGGAGAAGTACGGAGGAAAGTAATAAAATTCCGCACGCTTTGGCTAAATATCGTATTTATAGCGACAGGCGCATCTTGTCTGTGATATTATCGGTTGCAGTGGATATTGATACGAGGTGTTCTGTTGATCAGCCCTGTTCTGCTCATAGAAGATGATAAAAAAATCGCACGGGTAGTCAAAGTTTACCTCGAGGGTGAAGGCTATCGGGTGATCCATACGGACCGCGGTCGGCCAGCCATCGAAGCCGCGCAGAAGGAACCACCTTTACTCGTGATCCTCGACCTGATGCTGCCGGACATGAGCGGAGAGGAAGTTTTTCAAGAACTGAAAGCGCTCGCTGATGTTCCCGTCATCATGCTCACGGCTAAGTCTTCCGAGGACGAGCGCGTGGCAGGTTTTGCCCTTGGCGCGGACGATTACATAGTCAAGCCGTTCAGTCCCCGGGAGTTAATGTACCGGGTCAAAGCGGTCCTCAAACGCTCGACGAAGCAGGACTTGGCAGGGGCGACATCCATGAGCTTCAACAAAGGCGCGCTCACGGTGGACGGCCATCGTTACGAAGTCAAGAAGAGCGGAACCCTCCTGAACCTCACGCCCACTGAATTCAAAGTTCTTTTCACCCTTTCTTCTCATCCGGAACGGGTCATGACTCGGGATGAGCTTGTAAACAAAGCCTTGGGCTACCAGTTCGAGGGCTACGAGCGAAGCATAGACGCCCATATCAAGAATATCCGCCAGAAGATCGAGGACGATCCCAAAAGCCCTTCTTTTATTCTCACCGTATACGGCGTGGGATATAAATTTATCGGGAAGCGCGATGATTAAGAGTCTCTGGATAAAGTTTCTCATCCTTCTTTTTGCCGTTTCGGTCATCGCTCTCTCGGCGGCCTATTTCCTGCGGGGATTGATGGTCCGCGACTTTCGGGCCTTCCTCGAAGGCGAGCGCGAAGACCGGGTTTACTGGGTGACGGCTGACCTTGAGGCCACCTATGATAGATATCATGACTGGAACAAGGATGTGATCGGCGAGGACGCGGTCTGGGCGCTGATGCTCGGGTTTGAGATCCGGATTCTGGATAATAAGGGATTGCTGGTCATGGATACGGAAAAGGCGCTTGCCGGCCTTTCGCCCCTCGTACGGAGCAGGGTCCTGTCGGTCTCGGAACTTTCTCCCCGGGAACAGGCCGGGCCGTACCTTCCCTATCCGCTGTTTCTGGCCGGAAACGAGATAGGCCGGCTTGAAGTCAGATTCCTGAAACCAGGCAAAGAATCCGTGTTCATCGAACGGTCGAATACCTTTCTGTTGTTCTCCCTGATCGCCCTGGGCGGACTTGCTCTTGTGCTCAGCTTCATCGTATCAAGAAAGCTGACGCGCCCCATTAAGCGACTCGCGGCAGCAGCCGAAGCCGTGAGCGAAGGGGACCTGAAAACGCGCGTTCCCATTACCGGCAAAGATGAAATATGCAGACTCTCGGAAACGTTCAATCGGATGACGCAGACCCTGGAGACCCAGGAGGTCTTGAGAAAGAAGCTGCTGTCGAATACAGCCCACGAGCTGCGTACGCCGCTCACCGCCATGCAGGGGGAGCTGGAAGGAATGCAGGACGGGCTCATCCCGGCGGACAAACTGCATATCACATCTATCCTTGAAGAGACGGCCAGACTCAAGCGCATCCTGAACGGCATGGAGGAGCTTGCCCAGGCCCAGGCGAGCGCTTTGACGCTCAAAAAGGAGGATATTGATCTCGGAAAGTTTCTGCCTCTGATTGCCTCAAGGTTCCAGGCATCAGCCCATGAAAAAGGCGTGGAATTAAACGTGGGATACGAGCGGGGCATCAGTGTATATGCAGATCCCGAACGATTGAGCCAGATCATAGTCAATCTCTTGAGCAATTCCCTCAAGGCGACTGACAGAGGCGGGAGCGTGACCGTCAGTGCGACGAGGAAAGGCGATGGAGTTCTGGTCGAAATACAAGATACGGGGTCCGGGATCAAGCCCGAAGACCTTCCCTTCATCTTCGAGCGTTTTTACCGCGCTTCAGACGGCGGTCTCGGCCTCGGTCTTGCCATCGTCAAGGAACTCGTGGAAGCCCACGGAGGCAGAGTAGAGGTCAAAAGCGAATACGGAAAAGGCTCTGTCTTTACCCTCTCTTTGCCATCGCAGTAACCTTCACCGCGTAGTTGCAAGGCGGCTACAGATGTGAGCCCATTTGCCGGTGTTTGTACAATAATTTTGCACATCTTTGGATGAGATTAGGCAACAACGGGGTTCACAATTCTTCATAATTCCTTCGCCGTTCCTTCGCAATTGTCTGGTAGAGTGTAACCATACAACGAACTTTATATTGACTTCCCCTTATGAAGGATTTATAGTTTTATTACCATGAAAATGAATTTTATCAAAACCGTTTCTCTCATGGTCCTTGTTTCGTTGGTTCTGGCGCTTTCCGGTATATCGGCGCCGGCAGCCGCCGCGCCACTTGAGAAGGCCCATACGTCATGCTGTGATGAATGCAATGGGCCCGAGGGCCAGAACCCCTATTCCTCCTCTGCCCCCGATTGTCCGCTGTTCCTCTGTCTCGCATTAAATATGGTTTCACCATCCCTGTTGACTGCATCCTTATGACTGTGCCTTCATTCCTCAACTCGTCGAAGAGCTGGCTCCTAAATCGTTTGTGACGTCGATCTTCCATCCTCCTGCAGCCGCCTGAATCACAATCTCATACCGTGTAACGTAGTCGACACAGGGGATTTCCGTCCCTGTGCAGGTAATCGGCGACTCTATCTCGTGTCCCGCGAGATACGCACGTTGGCCGTAATTACCTGAAACAATGTGGTTTAAGCGCAAACACAGGGAGGATAATGCCTGTGAAGCTGTACCTTTTACGAGCATTGGTTTTCTGCGCCGTCTTGTTGCCTATTTCGGCCTCGGCCGGCGGCGCTCAAATATCCGGCGGAGCGGACGGAAGATACATCAATACTGGCGGCGATACGAATGCCTTCCTGCTGGAAGGGGCGTTTCTGAATGCCAGGAAAGTGTTCAGCGATGAGCAAGGGGACAGAGTTATCGCGGTGGGCCAGATAGACTTTGACGACAACTTCAAAACCATACGGCCCTACCAGACCTATCTTCAGTACAAAGGCCCGTTGGGAAAATGGAACGTGCGGGCAGGCCACTATATTCTCCCCTTCGGCCTCCTGTCCGCGTATGATTCGGAGAGGCTGCTGCTTCGGACGTTAGAGCCGCTGAGCCTCGGAATAAAGCTGGACACGGGCGTTGAACTGTTGGGGTTTTCCGGCGACTGGGACTATGCCATTTCCGTGAGCCAGGGCGTGGGAAGAAACAGGCTTACCGACGTTGATGACAATAAACTCGTTACCGGAAGGCTTGGATGGCAGGGCGAGGATATAAGCATCGGCGTATCGGCCCTCATCGGCGACGTGCTTTTGGAAAAAGATTCCATAATCCGAGAGGAGACTGGTTTAAGCAGTCTTTACGAGAAACGCCTTGGTGTTGATATCACAAAGTATTCAGGCCCTCTTGTCCTACGAGGAGAAGTCGTTTTTGGAAAGGACAACGATAAGACCGTGGGCGGGGGATTGTTGAAAGCTGATTATGCCCTGACTCCTAAACTTGAGCTTAACTTCAAATACGCCTATTGGCAAAGGGAGGGCGGCAGAAATTTCATAGGAGCGGGATTTTCCTATGAATTAACTAAAGGACTCTTCCTGAGAATTGCCGATGAGTACGAATTCGGAAAGGAGAATGTAAATGTTGCTGCGGCTCAGACATATTTTGAATTTGCGAAGCAGTTTTAGTCTGCTAATCCTCGCGGGAGCGGTATTTTGGGCAGCCACAGGCTATGCCGACGTGTGCGTGTGGCGCGACCCGGAGCGCACGATGCAGAAGATATTTCCGCAGGCGAGGGACTACGAAACGATCGAACGGAAGATATCCGGCGAAAAAGCGGGAGTCATCGAAAACCGCCTGGGCAAACCCTTAGATCCCGGCGAGCGGGAAGATTGGATATTTTACAAGATCAGGGGTAATAAAGGAGAGCCCCTCGGCTACGTGCTTACCGATGCTGAGAAAGGCGAGTACGGCGCCATTGAAATCGTGATGGGAATTACACCCGAGGGCAAAGTGGCAGGGGTTTATATCCAGCGGGCGCGCGAGCGGGACAAGGAATTCAAATCAAGAGATTTTCTGGATCAATTCATAGGCAAGACGAAAGAGAACCCCTTACATATAGGCAAAGACATCAAAGCGGAAGGTTCTTTGCCGGCGGAGCAGGTTTCATTTGCCGCCAGAAAAATGCTCATCATGTATGACGAATTAAGAAAGGAGAAATAAAATCATGAAGTACTTCACTATTACACTCATAACGATGTTGCTGGTTGCAGGCTTCACGCAGGGGCAATCTCATGCTGCGCCTGCTGTAAAGACGGTGACGATAGCGGAACTGCTCAAGGCTCCGAAAACCTACGACGGACAAGAAGTGGTTGTTCGCGGGGTCTTCACCAGCTTCTGCCCCGATGGTGATTTTGTCCTGAAAGACGGCTTTGACTCACTCGAATTCTATATCACCGAGCAAGTCCCCATGCCGCCGAAATCAAAACTCGGCTCGAAAATAAGAATTCGTGGAATGGTCAAGGTCAGGCGCAATGAAGTAAGCATTACCGCAAAGGAGGTGACGTTCGAATGACGATCACATCCCTTGCGATCAAGAACCTGAAGCGCCACCGCGTCCGGACGCTCCTGACTATTTTGGGAGTGGCCATTGCCGCGGCCACGCTCTTTTCGATCCTGTCCTTTGACGTGGGTTACCGCAAATCTCTCCACGAGGAAGTGTCGAACACGGGCATCCACCTTTTTGTTTCAACCGAAGGATGTCCTTTGGAGGCGGCTTCGCTCATCATCCACGGCGGAGAAATACCGAAGTTTCTCCAGATGGAGCGGCTGAAGGAAGTAAAATCCGTCGAGGGCGTGAAGCAGGCAGGCGGTTTTCTCATCTTTTCCCTTCCCACACCCGACGGCTCGAAGGTTGACTTATTCTACGGCATCTCTGATGATGTCCCGAAGTTGAAACCCAACTGGAAGATTCGCGGAAGCTGGTTCAAGGACGAAAATTCCATTGTCCTTGGTTCCGAAGTTGCGCGGGTTGAAAAGCGGGATGTAGGAGATAAGATTTACATAGAAAGCCTGAACAAGGAATTTAACGTCGTCGGCATCCTGGAACGCACCTACGGGCAGGACGACGGTTTTTACTATCTCCCTCTAACAGCGGCGCAGAAGTATTTCCGCAAGGAAGGAAAACTGACCGCCATCGGCGTCCAGCTCTTCGATGTCTCACAGCTTCAGTCGGTAAAGAACAAACTGGAAACCCTGCCCGACGTGTATGTGGTCCCGGCTGAGGACATGAGCAAGCGGATCCTCGAGCTTATCGGCGGGACAAAGGCGCTCATGTATTCCGTGCTTCTCGTCGCGCTTATGGTGAGCGGGCTGGGTTTGTTGAATACGATTCTGATGGCTACATTCGAGAGGCAGAAGGAATTCGGCTACATCCGCTGTGTGGGCGCCCAGCCCTTCGAAGTCATGAAGCTGGTGATCCTTGAGACACTCATGATCTGTCTCCTCGGAATCGTTCTTGGCATAGCCGGCGGTCTTGGCCTCTCGGTCAGCATCGAACAGTGGATACGGCAGTTTCTTCCCTACATCCCCGCGGGAAGACTGCTCCGTCCGAACGTGTTTGTCGTTCTCATAACCGTCGGTGCAACGCTCGCCCTCGGCGTCATCGCTGGTCTCTATCCCTCGTACCGGGCAGGTAAAATTTCACCCATGGAGGCGATAAGAAATGAATAATATCGTGGAACTTAAAAACGTCGTTAAGATTTATCACCGTGGAGACGAGGAGCTTCACTCTGTGGCCGGGATCGATCTTGCCGTCGGCAAGGGCGACTTTGTCTCGATTGTCGGCCCTTCCGGTTCCGGCAAAACAACGCTTCTGAATCTTGTCGGTTGCGTTGACACGCCCACTTCCGGAACGATAAAAATAGATGCCATGGAAACGTCGAGACTAAGGGAGAAGTATCTTGCCAAGGTGCGAAATAAAAAAATCGGGTTCGTCTTCCAGCAGTTTTTTCTCCTGCCGACCCTGACTGCGCTTGAGAATGTCGCATTGCCCGCGCTCTTTTCCGAGCACAAGGCGAAGGAAGAGAGGGCGCGGGAGTTGTTGAGCGTGGTGGGTCTTTCCGGCAGAGAGCATCACCTGCCGGCGCACCTGTCGGGCGGAGAGATGCAGCGGGTGGCGATCGCCCGTGCCTTGATCAATGATCCCAAACTGCTCCTTGCCGACGAGCCTACGGGAAACCTCGACACGGCCAATGCCGAGGCGATATTCGGGCTGTTTGAAAAACTGAACCAACGAGGGTTGACAATCATCGCCGTTACCCATAACATGGAACTTGCAAAGAGAACGAAAACCGTCAGACATTTAAAGGACGGCAGGTTCGTGGATTAGAGTCTAAACAAACAAGGGTAAAAAAGTCATGAAAACCATCGGTCTGAAAGTTGAAGGTCTCTGCTGCTGCGCCGACTGTGCGGCAAACGTGGAAAAGGCGTTGAAGAACACGATCGGCGTGGAAGATTACCTCATGCCGCCTGTTGCGCAGATTTTCACAATTCTTCATAATTTCTTCGCTGTCCCTTCACATTTGTCTGGTATCGTTAGAACATACAACGAACCGGAAGGGAGGTGAAAAACAATGAAGAAGATGACGGGAATGATTATTGCGGTCGCTGCAGTGTTCGTGCTGGCGAGCGCAGCCTTTGCGTGGTGGGACGGCCCCGGTATGGGCTACAGTCCGGGCTATTACAGCGGCGCAAACGCGGAAACCGTGAAGAAATTCCAGAAGGAGACGCTCAGCCTGCGCGACGATCTAATGACTAAGCAGATCGAGCTCCAGGCCGAGTATGACAAGCCCGTGCCCGACACGGCGCGCATCGCTTCGCTCAAGAAAGACATCATCGATATTCAGGCGAAGATACAGATCGTTGCGGACAAGCAGGGTATCCCCACAGGGGGGCCTGGTTACGGACGCGGCATGATGATGGGTCGAGGCATGATGATGGGAGCAGGCTGTCCCTGCCCCATGTGCCAATAAGCAAAATCGAGATGCAACAATTAAGGAGGGGATCTGGCGTCCCCTCCGATTTTTCAATGATATGATTCGAACAGTTCTCATAGCGAGTATCATAATGACAGCGGGCCTATTCGTCGCCCCGTCCCCGTCCATCTCTCAGCCGGACTGTGGGTGGCGGGAGCAGCGTCCTTACGGCGGCTACTGCCGGGGACCGCGATGGGGATGGTATGGGGCGAAAAATCCCGTCAAGACCGTCGAGGACGCGAGATCGCTTCTGAAGCGATATTTCGAAGATCAGGAAGTAGTTATTGGAAAGATCACCGAGAAGGAATGGTATTTCGAAGCGGACATCAAGGATAAGAAGGACACATTGGTTGACCGGGTGATCGTTGATAAACGGACTGGAAGGATTCGGTCGATCTTTTAAGGAGACTCAATATGATGGGACCGGGATGCTGGTGGGGCTGGCCGGGGCATTTCTTCGGCGGGCCTTTTGGTATGATAGTGGGCATTCTTTTCTGGGCAGCGGTTTTGTATGGTATTTTCATCCTCATTTCCCGTCTCGCAAGAGGGACGGGCATATCCGGAGGAAAAGATGAAACGCCGACGGAAATCCTGAAGAAACGATATGCCAGGGGCGAGATTGACGCCGAGGAGTTTGCGAGGAGAAAGAAGGATTTGGAATCGTAACGCGTTGTTTCTGCAAAGGAGGGATCACCATGGAGAAGTTCGATTACACGGTGGAAACAAAAAAGAGCTTTGACGAGGCAGTGTCGGCAGTTGAGGCGCAAAGCAAAGAGAAAGGTTTCGGCGTGCTCCATGTTCACGACGTAAAGGCAACCCTCGCTGCAAAAGGATTTGACCGGGAGCCGCTCAAGATCGTCGAGATATGCAACCCCCGCTATGCGAGCGAGGTGTTGAAAAAGGACATAAAGATATCCCTGATGCTTCCCTGCCCGGTGAGCGTTTACGTTCAGGGAGGCAAGACCTACATCAGCACCTTGAGGCCGAGGGTAATCGGGGACTTTTATCCCAAAGCAAACATCGAGGCAATGGTTGAAGAAGTTGATAGAACAGTTTTAAGTATTGTTGATGCCGCCAGGTAGATATCGTACAAGATGTCAAGAGAGGCGAGGGATTGCGATGCCAGGTGATGGAGAAAAGACTTTCATGGTAAAAGGACTGGACTGCGCTTCGTGTTCAGTAAAGGTTGAGAAAGCAGTGTCTAAAATTCCCGGGGTGAAAAGCGCCCAGCTTTCCTTTGCGACAGGCAAACTCAAAGTAACTTCAGAGGCCCCGTCATCCGAAAGGGAAATCCTGGAGGTTATTAACAAGATGGGCTACTCCGCTGAGCCGGATGATGCCTACAAAACGGTTACCTTGAAAGTAGAGGGCATGGACTGTGCCGAATGCACCCAGCACGTTCAGCACGCTATCGCCAAATTGCCCGGCGTAGAGGCGGTGAACGTCTTTCTCTCTTCCGAAAAAGCAGTAGTCCGCCTTGACCCCGCGCTCGTAGATTTGCCGGAAATTCGCCGGGCCGTAGAAAGCGCCGGCTACTCTGTCACGGGCCCCGCTGCCGCCCCTGCGGAATCGCCTTTCGGCAACTTCACCAGCCGCATCATAACCTTGCTGGCGGTCGTATTCGGCGCCGTGCTGTTTATCGTTGTCATCGGAGAATGGTTTGGATTGTTCGAGCATCTCACCAAACGCGTACCGTTCCCGGTTGGTCTCATCCTCGTCATTGCCAGTGGCTGGCCCGTCTTCCGCAACGTCATTCGAGCCACGCTCAACCGGGAAGTCACCTCTCACACCCTCATGACGCTCGGCGCAATTGCGGCGCTGGCTGTCGGAGAATGGGCGACCGCCGCAGTCGTGGTATTCTTCATGCGCGTGGGCGAGTACGCTGAAAATTTCACCACCGAAAGCGCGCGCCGCGCCGTGAAAGACCTGACTGCAATGGCCCCGCAAACAGCCCGTGTTGAGCGTGACGGAGCAGAGCAGGACGTGCCGATTGCCGAAGTTAAAATCGGGCAAACCGTGATCGTTCGTCCAGGAGAGAAAATTCCAGTGGACGGTGAAGTGATCGGCGGCCAGGCCACCGTTGACCAGGCATCTATTACAGGCGAGTCCATGCCGGTTGAAGTCGCATCAGGATCGCGTGTTTTCGCCGCCTCGATTGCGAAACTGGGCAGTCTCCGGATCAAAACAGTCCGTACGGGCGCAGATACGACGTTCGGCCGCATCGTCAAAATGGTGGAAGAAGCCGAAGCCAACCGCGCCGATGTGCAACGCTTCGCGGACAAATTCAGCGGGTACTACTTGCCCGTCGTCGCCGGGATCGCCGCGCTCACCTTTCTTGTCAGCCGCAACCCGCTTTCCACCGCAGCCGTTCTTGTGGTGGCGTGCTCATGTTCTATCGCATTGGCAACACCCATTGCGATGCTGGCCTCGATTGGCGGTGCCGCGAAACGCGGTTTGCTCATTAAGGGCGGCAAGTATCTTGAGACGCTGGTGAACGTAGACGTGCTCTTGGTGGACAAAACCGGCACCCTTACATTAGGCAGGCCGCAAATCACCGATGTTATCCCGCTCAATCATCAGCCTGCTTCGGAATTGCTGGCATTGGCGGCTTCCGCGGAACGCTACTCGGAACATCCGCTGGCGGAAGCCGTGCGGGATGCCGCCCGCGCCCAAAATCTGGCGCTCGCCGAACCTGGCAACTTCGAAGCAGTTCCCGGCGCGGGAGTCCGCGCCACCGTCAAAGGGAGCCAAGTCACCGTCGGCAACAGCCGCCTGGTCCCGACGGTGCAGTCGCTGCCCATAGCCGAACAACTGGAAAAACAAGGCAAGACGCTGCTCTTCCTTGCGAGGGACGGAGAACCTGTTGCAGTGCTTGCCGCCGCCGATACCCTCCGCGCCGAAGTTCCCGCCGCCCTTGCCGCTGTGCGCGACCTCGGCGTAAAGCATATTGAATTGCTGACGGGTGACAACGAACGCACCGCCGCAGCGCTCGCAGAAAAACTCGGGGTCAGTTATCGCGCCGCTCTTCTGCCCGAAAATAAGATTGAAATCGTTAAAGAGTATCAGGCCAAAGGGCATACCGTGATGATGGTAGGCGACGGAGTGAACGACGCGCCCGCGCTGGCGCAGGCGAATATCGGCATCGCGATGGGCGCGGCAGGGACGGATGTTGCCATTGAAGCGGCGCATATCGCCCTCATGCGCGAAGATTGGACTCTCGTGCCGGCTGTTCTGCGGATCGCCCGCCGGACGATGGGTATAGTCAAGATGAATCTTGCATTCACCGCCGTGTATAATCTTGCGGGCCTCTCACTGGCTGCATTCGGTTTTTTGCCGCCCATCCTTGCTGCCGCAGCACAGTCTCTGCCGGACCTGGGCATACTCGCCAACTCAACGCGATTGTTGCGGCAACGATGATAAGTAGCCGCATCCATATTGGCGTCAAATTCCAAACATCGGGCGACCATTATCGTGGGCTCCGCTCGGCTTATTTCCTCGCATGGCTCATGAGATATTCTTCGATTGTCTTCCGGTCCTGTTCCGAGATGACTTTCTTCTTCATGGCGTCCATGTTTCCGCGCATTCGCTCCAGGACCTTCGGCCATTCGGCGGCGGTATGCAGTTGTGGGTCAGGCAGAGAGTGGCACTGCGAGCACGTCTCGCGGAACAGAACAGCGCCTTTTGATTCGGGCGCAGGGAGTGCGCCGGGCGATATGGTCCTCATGGAATGCGCCTGCAAATACGCGACGATTGTTTGCCGCTCCTCGGAAGAGGGGTTCTCGACGTTCATCATTCCCATCATGCCGGACATCATCGACATGCGGGAGAACATACGGTTGGTTATGGCCGGCCACTCTACGGCGGAATGCATGGCCGGGCTGGGAAGATTATGGCACTGGGTGCAATAACGGGATAAGAGCTTGGCGCCGCGGCTGTCCGGCTCGGGAAGGGCCTCCGGCTTGATCCCGGGCGGCAGCATATCCGGCATCATGCGCTGCATCATTTCCTTCATTCCTTCCCGATCCATCATCCCTCCGCCCATCATTCCACCACCACTCATCTTCTTGTCGCCGGAAGATTCCCCGGTTTGCCCCTCGACGGACGCGACCCTTACGATAACGCCGGTAAAACTAAATGCAATTAAAACGACCGCAATCACAAGTATTCGGATATCTTTCATTGCGCGTTTTCCTCCTGTCATGAGATGTCTTTTTTTACCTTGTCATATTCCTCTTTTGTGATTTCTCCCCTGGTATATCGCTTTTTCAGAATATTGAGGGCAGTCTCTTCAGCATGATCGCCGGTCCGCCTTTCCGCCTGTCTTACAATCCACACGATCAGCAGGATGGCACCAATAACAACCAGTGTCCAGAATAAAAAGTGGAAAAACATCCACATCCCTCCGCCCGATGGCCCATACATCATGCCGTTACCCATCATGTTACCCTCCTGCGGATCGACGTTGTTCTTATTATATCAGATACTCTCGTAAAAAATAGTAACTATTCAGTAAAAATAGTTGATTAAAATGCAAATAGTTCTTGACAAGGTTCTTGCGTGTAATCACACAGCAATCTTGTCATCGCAAATCACTGCAGGATGCCGTGTGTACGACGCAGAGATGATCCAAGCATGCATTCAAACACGCAAGACATGGCAAGACTTGCCGTAAAAATAAAATCGCAATAGAAACAAGCAACGACGCAAAAAAGTCGTTCTGAAAACCTGTGATATAGTAGCCCATCACGAGAACAGGTTATTCAGAATGACGATACAAAACATAAATGTTGAAGCCACAATCGAGCGGGTCAAAACACTGATCGCCGAAGAAGAAGGAATGTCACCGGCGCTCAAAGCCAGTCTTGAAGTACTGTTGTTTCTGGTGCCGCTTCTCGTGAATCAGTTGGGCCTCAACAGTAAGAACAGCAGCAAGCCTCCGTCTATGGATCCCAATCGGAAGAAGGAACCCAAACGGCAAGGCACACGTAAACCTGGAGGACAACAGGGTCGCATCGGTACAACGCTCACGCCGGTTCCCGACCCGGATGAAGTTAAGCTTCTGTCGGTTGATAGAAGCGTTCTTCCGTGCGGCCGCTATCAGGAAGCCGGCTATGAAGTCCGGCAAGTCATCGACCTGAACATCTCGCGTGTTGTGACGGCGTATCGGGCCGAGATACTGAAAGACCAGCAGGGCAAGCGCTATGTGGCCCCGTTTCCCGAGGGAGTCACCCGGCCGGTGCAATACGGCAACGGCGTCAAGGTCAACTCGGTCTATATGTCGCAATACCAGTTGGTCCCGTATAATCGTATCGAGGATCATTTTCTGGAGCAACTGCGGCTACCCGTAAGTGGCGGCTCCATCTTCAATTTCAACCAGGAGGCCTATGACCGCCTGGAACACTTTGACCAGTGGGTCAGGAAACAGCTTGCTCTATCAGCGGTGCTCCATGCCGATGAAACCGGCGTCAATATCGGCGGCAAGCTTCACTGGCTGCACAGCGCATCCAATGCCGAATGGACCTGTTTCTTCCCTCATGCAAAGCGCGGGAACGAGGCAATGGATGCCATGGGGATACTGCCGACGTTTCACGGCATCCTCTGTCATGACCACTGGAAACCCTATTTTACGTACGGCATACTCCACGCCCTGTGCAATGCTCACCATCTCAGGGAACTGGAGAGAGCCTTTGAACAGGATAAGCAGCAATGGGCCGCCAAAATGTCGGACCTGCTCAAAGAGATCAACAAAGCCGTTCTTGACGCCAGCGGCGTTCTTCCGTCCGCAGTGTCGAAGCGCTATCGAACGCGGTACCGAAAAGTGCTCGCTGAAGCCGATATCGAGTGCCCGGCCCCGAAGGAAGCAAAACGGCAAGGGAGCAGAGGCAGGATCCCCCGCTCCAAAGCAAGAAACCTTCTGGAGCGGCTTCGAGATCACGAGAACGACGTACTGAGATTCATGGATGAGCCTGATGTGCCGTTCTCAAACAATCAGGCCGAAAATGACATCCGCATGACAAAGGTTCAACAGAAGATATCAGGGTGCTTCCGCTCCTTTGAGGGGGCACAGATCTTTTGCCGAATTCGAAGCTACTTGTCTACGTGCAGGAAACAGGGCATTACTGCCACCGATGCTTTGACGCTGTTATTTGATGGCAAATCGCCAGAGTTTATGTCATCACGTCCATCGGTTGAAACAATGAACGTTTTGAGAGCTGAATAGTTACAATTCTTTTTACGCATTGAATAAAAAAAGAATTCTTCAACGTTGCATTAGTTATGCAAACGTTGTAAAATGCAACTTGTTAAAACTTGATTGGTGATTAATGAACTTTCTAAAAAAATCAGACACA
>JAJXTW010000037.1 GCA_021783455.1 Nitrospirota bacterium
CGAGGGTGATAGGGTCCAGGGGCAAGGGTCCGGGGTCCAGGGTATGAAGCGAAGCAAGAACCCGGGGATGGCGATGTTCTAAGTTTTTCCTGACCCCTGGCTACCGGACCCTTGACCATGTTGTTAAAGTTCTTCTATCGTTATCTCTTTATTCGTGTAGATGCAGATATCCCCGGCAATCTTCAGGGATTCTTCCACGATGCTGCGGGCGTCCAGGGGCGTGTGTTTCATGAGCGCCTGTGCCGCAGCGAGCGCATAGGGACCGCCGGAGCCGATGGCCAGGATGCCCTGTTCCGGCTCGATCACGTCGCCGTTCCCCGAAAGGATAAAAGACCGTTCGCTGTCAGCGACGATCATCAAGGCTTCGAGACGCCGAAGAACCCTGTCCGTTCTCCAGTCCTTGGCCAGTTCCACTGCTGCGCGGGTAAGATTGCCGTGATACTGTTCAAGCTTGGCCTCGAATTTTTCGAAAAGGGTAAAGGCGTCTGCTGTTGCTCCCGCGAAACCCGCGAGGACCTTGTCATTGAACATCTTACGCACTTTTTTCGCATTATGCTTCATCACCGTGGCGCCGACCGTCACCTGACCGTCACCGGCGATTGCGGTCTTGCCGTCCCGCCGCACGGCAAGGATCGTCGTTCCGTGTATCGGCGTAATTTCACTCATGAGGCCTCCGTTTTTTTCAAGCGGCTTTTACTTCATATGAACCGGAGAAACGGGGTATCGGAGAAAGAGAGCGCTGTAAAAAATCTTCTACACCGATTCTCCGTTTCTCCCTGTCCCCGATTCACAGGCTGTTCCCTTATGCTTTCCTTCTCGCCCTCGGATGGGCTTTGTCATAGGTTTCCATGAGCGAGTCGAGATTGAGATGCGTATACCGCTGCGTGGTCGAGAGGCTTGCATGCCCCAGCAGTTCCTGGATCGCCCGAAGGTCCGCTCCGGACTCGAGCAAATGCGTCGCAAAGCTGTGGCGCAGCGTGTGCGGGCTCGCTTTCTGCGTAAGCCCAAGTTTTTTTCTATAATTTTCTAAAATACGCTGAACCGTGCGCACTGTCAAGCGTTTTCCTGTTGGTCCGGTAAAGACCGCGGTGTGATCCGTGACTTTTGACGTTCCATTCAGATAGGTCTCCAGCGCAGCGAGCGCCGTATGACCGATAGGCACAACACGCTCTTTGCGGCCCTTGCCTCTGATGCGGATAAGCCGGTCATTCCGGTCGATGTCGTCACGGTTCATACCGATGAGTTCGCTTGCGCGGATACCGGTAGAGTACAGGGTCTCGAGTACGGCCCGATCTCGGAGTATGATGTCGGGGTTGTCGCTCGCGGCGGCAGCGGGGACATCCATGAGCCGTTGTGCGTCATCGGCAGTCAGCACAGCGGGAAGACGTTTCTCCCGGCGCGGCGTGCTGACGAGTCTGGCGGGATTGCCCGTAAGGATCCCCTCGCGGTTTAAATATTTAAAGAACGACCTGATGGCGGAAAGTTTGCGCGCAATGGAGGATTTTTTTATATCGTCCTTCATCAGACGGGCCATGAACTGCCGCAGCGTTTGGTGGTCGACTTCGGTCACGTCTTTGGCGCCGAGAAATTCAAAGAACTGTTCCAGGTCGGAAAGATAGCTCCGTTCAGTATGGGGGGAGACATTTCGTTCGCTCTTCAGGTAGCTGAGGAAGGCAAAAATATGCTTCTGCATGGAATTACTTTAGCGTAAGGGGAAGGAATTTGCAAGGGGAGAGCGTGAAGCGCATGGTGCCTGGGGCAGAGAGCATAAGACAGGCAGG
Organism: Nitrospirota bacterium; assembly: GCA_021783455.1. Classification (GTDB taxonomy): domain Bacteria; phylum Nitrospirota; class UBA9217; order UBA9217; family UBA9217; genus JAJYKN01. The sequence continues at coordinate 1,782 of JAJXTW010000037.1, forward strand.
TACTGTCTCGCTGTCGTTTAACTTTGCCCTTTGCCCTCTGCACTCTGCGAAACGGCCTCCGGCGCCGGTTCTTCCTTATAATCGCATTCTTTCTTCATGCATCCGATGGTGACGCCGGTCTTTTTCGAGTATTTTTCCACAAGAAACGGAGCCCCGCACTTCGGGCACGGGCGGGTAAGGGGTTTGTTCCAAATGGCGAACTTGCACTCGGGGTAGTTGGCGCAGGAGTAGAACATCTTTCCGAACCGTGAGCGCCGCTCCACGAGTTTGCCGCCGTCTTCGGGGCAGAGCACGCCCGTGGACATGCCCTGGGTATATTTGCACTCCGGGTAGCGGGAGCAGGCGAGGAACTTTCCGAACCGTCCCCGTTTGATCATCATGGGGGAACCGCACTTGGGACATTTTTCGTCCGTGGTCTCTTCCGGCGCGGCTTCAACGACGCCGTTTTCGTTGCGTACAAAGGGTTTTGTCGTCTTGCAGTCAGGATAACCGCTGCAGGCGAGGAATTGGCCGTTCCTGCCCCACTTGACCACCATGGGTTTGCCGCACTTTTCGCAGGAAATATCCGTGGGGACCAACTCGGCCTTGAAGTCCTTCATCTCCGCCTGAGCTTTTTCGAGGCTTTCGCTGAAGGGTTTGTAAAATTCCCGCACCGCCTCTACCCAGGGCATCTGGCCTTCTTCGATCTTGTCCAGCTCTTCTTCCATTTTGGCGGTGAACGCCACGTCCAGGATGACCGGAAAGTGGCTTACGAGCAGATCGTTCACGAGTACGCCGAGCTCCGTGGGGCGGAACTTGTTTTCCACCTTATTCACGTAGTCCCGTTCCTGGATCGTCGAGATGATCGCGGCATAGGTGCTCGGCCTGCCGATGCCTTTTTCTTCGAGGGTCTTTACGAGCAAGGCTTCGGAAAAGCGGGGAGGCGGCTGGGTGAAGTGCTGTTTCGGGTCGAGCTTTACGAGATTGAGGACCTCTCCTTCGGACAGAGGCGGCAGTACGGCTTCTCCGTTCTCTTCTTCCGACGGCGCCTGGTCTTCGGATTTTTCTTCCATATAGACCGCCATAAACCCCGGGAATTTGACAATCGACCCCGTGGCCCGGAAGGTGTAGCCAACGGCCTTGACGTCCACCGAGGTCTGGTCGATGATCGCAGGATTCATCTGACTCGCCACGAATCTATTCCAGATGAGCTTGTAGAGTTTGTACTGATCGGGTTCAAGGTATTGTTTAATTGCATCGGGCTCGCGGAGCACCGAGGTGGGCCGGACAGCTTCATGGGCTTCCTGGGCGGATTTGGCGCTGGCGTACACGGGCGGCTTTTCCGGCACATAGTCTTTGCCGTATTTGCCTGCGATGAACTCCCGCGCCTCATCCTGCGCTTCCTTGCCCACCCGGGTCGAGTCGGTCCTCATGTAGGTGATAAGGCCGACGGTGCCTTCCTTGCCGATGTCCACGCCTTCATAGAGAGACTGGGCAATGCCCATGGTTCTCTTGGACGTGAAGCCGAGCTTCCGGCCGCCTTCCTGCTGGAGTTTGCTTGTGGTGAAGGGGGGGACGGGGTTCCTGCGCCGTTCCTTTTTTTCGACCTTCGTAACGGTGTAGGTTGCGCCTTTGAGATCAGCGAGGATCTTTTGCACTTCGTCGTTGTTCTTGACCTTGAGCTTCTCTTCGTCTTTCTTCAGAAGCTTGGCCTCGAACTGCGGCGGCAGCTTGCCTTCGAGGAGTGCGGTGAGGGACCAGAATTCCTCGGGCACGAAGGCCTTGATTTCTTCTTCCCGCTCGCAGATCAACCGCAGGGCCACGGACTGGACCCGTCCCGCCGAAAGTCCGCGACGCACCTTTTTCCAGAGGATGGGGCTGATCTGGTAGCCCACGAGACGGTCGAGAACGCGGCGCGCCTGCTGCGCGTCAACCTTGTTTATGTCGATCTTGCCGGGATGCTCGATGGCCAGGAGGATCGCTTTTTTGGTGATTTCGTTGAAGAGGACGCGGTAGAATTCCGTGGCTTTGGCGCTTCCGGCAAGGACCTCGGCGACGTGGAATGCGATGGCCTCGCCCTCGCGGTCCGGGTCGGTTGCGAGCAGGATGCGGTCGGCTTTTTTTGCCGCGGCTTTGAGCTCTTTGACGACAGGGCCTTTGCCCTTGATCTGAATGTATTTCGGCTCGAAATTATTCTCGATGTCCACGCCGAGCTTGCTCTTGGGCAGGTCCATGACGTGGCCTACCGAGGCCTTGACCGTGTAATCCTTGCCAAGATATTTGGCAATGGTCTTTGCCTTTGCAGGAGACTCAACTATGACGAGTGATTTCATAATTGCCGAACCTTTTTTCTCGCACGAGCATTAATTCCAGCTTGTCTTCTTTATCTGGCGAATAACGGTCCTGTCGTTCGCAGCCCGTTCATGATGGGGCACAAAGAGGGTAAAGGCTATCAACGACTTGATATGGTCCAGTTCGACCCGTTCCGTGTAAACCGTCATGGCCCGGTCCAGCAGCTCTTCGCGCTGGTCTTCCGAGATGATGCCGAGGTGCGTGAGCTTCGTGACAAAGCCGAAAGCTTCAACCGTGAAACGCTCGCGCTCTTCCCGGTTCATCGCCCGCAACCCGGCCCGGGACAAAGCCGGGACTGCGGCAAGGAACTCTTCCGACTGCTTCTGTACGAGCGTCTGCATCAGCATCAGCGCCGCGTCCGCTTCATGAAGCCGGTATCCGTCGTTCAAAAGCGCCTGCATGATCTTGCCTTCTTCGTCGAACAGTTCCTGTTTATTCTGCACCTGGTCCGCGATGAGCGAGAACAAGTGCATCATCCGATCGTCCAAAAAAACCTCCATGCTTCCTGTTATGTTACTGCATGAATCAATTTTCCCTTACAAAATACTTCCCTGCAAGTTGTTTTGCAAGTCCTTTTAATTCGAGATTGACAAGGACCCCGCTCAGCTTGCCCGGAGAGGTATGACTTTCAGCCATGATCACATCTATATGTTTCGGTTCAGCGGTAACGCACTTCAACACGATTTCTTCTTCCGGCGTAAGCGCCGGCAAGGGCCGGGTCGTCGCTTCCGGCATCCTTCCGCGCTGCTGCATCCCGAGCGCGCTCAGAATGTCTTCGGTGCGTTCCACCAGGATCGCGCCTCCTTTAATGAGGTTGTTCGTCCCCTGGCTGGTCGGCATTCCGATGTTCCCCGGAACGGCAAAGAGCTTCCGGTTCTGTTCGAGAGTGTACTGGGCCGTGATGAGAGATCCGCTGTCGTTCGATGCTTCGATGATAACGGTCCCTTGAGAGAGACCGCTGATGATCCTGTTGCGGGCCGGGAAGTACCCGGCTTCCGGCTGGGTGCCGAAAGGATTTTCCGTGACCACCGCGCCGCAGGAGCTGATTCTCTCCATCAATTCCCGGTTCTCAGGCGGATAAGCCACATCGATGCCGCATCCAAGCACTGCGATGGTCCTTCCCTTTGCCGCAAGAGCCCCGCGGTGAGCCTGCGTGTCGATGCCCCGTGCCATGCCGCTTACGACGGTGAACCCCGCGGATGCGATCTCGTTGGCCAGACGGTGCGTTACGGAGGTGCCGTAATGCGAAGGCTTGCGAGTGCCGACGATCGCCACAGCTCGTTCGTCCCCGGGTTTCATCGCTCCTTTTACATACAGGTAGAGCGGGGGATCAAGAATATTTTTGAGACAGCCGGGGTACTCGCTGCTGTCCGCGATGATGATGGAAACGCCGGCGTCTGACGCCTTGTTGAGCTCCCGTTCCGCCTGTTCGCGCCAGGCGAAGGAATCCATCGTTTCGACGACCTTGCGCGAAATGCCCCCAACGGCCAGCAAGTCCTTCCGCGAGGCGTTGAGCGTCTGCTCCGGAGACCCGAACTGCTTGACGAGTTTCCTGAAAGTCGCTCTTCCCACTCCGGGAATACTGCTGAGCCCCACCCAATAGAAAGCCGTATCAGTTTTGTTTTGCATGAGGCTGTCCCAGGTACCTACGGGCATTCTTGCACTCAGGGTCGAAATTATACAGACTCGGAGAAGATAGTCAAGTTTTTTTTGCAGTCCTCTCCCAAGTGTGTTATTTTATGATTACGCTTTTGTTCATGAATAGGGCTGGTTTTCCGCCTGGACGCTGCCGCGGATGGAGAGAAGAAGAATGGGGAATTTAATCAAGGCGGCGCTTTTTGATTTCGGCGGAGTGATTGCCGAAGAGGGATTTCTGGAAGGTCTCTATGCCATCGGAGCAAAGAACGGGCTTGATCCGAAAAAATTCTATGGCGCTGTTGACGCGCTCATCTATGAGACGGGATATCTCATCGGCAAGGAAGGCGAGGCTGCTTTTTGGAATACCGTCAGAAGCAGGACCGGAATAACAGGAGACGACGAATCGCTCAGGCGGGAGATCCTGAACAGGTTTGTGATCCGGCCCGATGTCCTGTCCTGCGCGGACATGCTGCGGACCCGCGGCATTTTCGTTGCAATGCTGAGCGACCAGACGAACTGGCTCGACGAGATCAATGAGCAGACGTCGCTGTTCGGTCATTTTGACCGGATCTTTAATTCCTATTGGATCCACAAGAGCAAACGTGACGCATCGGTGTTCGTTGATGTTTGCTCGGCGATCCGGGTAGTGCCCGAAGAGACGCTGTTTATCGACGACAACAGCAACCATATTGAGCGCGCACGGGGTCAAGGGCTGCAAACGATCCAGTTTATCGACCGGCATGATTTTGAACAACAGGTGCGAAACTATTTGTAAATGCTCCAAGGGAGAACTATGAAAGTCATTGCTTTTAACGGAAGCCCGAGGAGGGGAGGCAACACGGAAATTCTTCTCACCGAGGCGATCAGGGGCGTGAAGGACCAGGGCAGCGAAGTGACGACGTACAATCTCGACACGCTCGCTCTTCGGCCGTGCCTGAACTGTGGAAAATGCGACGAAGCGGCGCAGTGCGTGGTTCAGGACGATATGCAGACGATCCTGCGTGAAATCCGAAGCGCGGACAGGATCATCGTGGCTTCTCCCATCTTCTTTTTCAGCGTCAGTGCGCAGACGAAGATCATGATCGACCGGTGCCAGTCGTTCTGGGCCGAGAAATACGTGCACAAGAAACCGGTCCAGCCGGGTCCGTTCGGCCGCAAGGGGCTGCTTTTGCTCGTCGGCGGCATGAAGCAAAACGAGAAGAACGTCGGATTTCAATGCTCCGAGGCCACGACCCGGGCATTTTTCAGGACCGTCAATGTCCAGGAACATGCGACGCTGGAATTCGATGCCGTTGATAAGAAGGGCGCAATCAAAGAGCATCCGACCGCATTGCAGGACGCCTATGAGGCAGGGAAGAAGTTAGTGACTGGTTGAGTAAAAGGGGATTTTTGCTATTGTCGCAGTGTTCTTCTCGCCAGTTCCACGAGCCCGAACACCTTGAGGTCAACGAGCATGCCTTTCTTTTGGGTCTCCTGCAAATAATCCTGCGCATCGCCGAGCGGGACCTCGATGACCTCGATGATCTCGTTGTCGTCCCCGCCGTTTTTCCCGACAAATTCAAGGTCGGTGCACAAGTAAGCCCGGAGCGCCTCGGTCGAGGCTCCTGTTGATATGGGGCCTTCGGCGAGGAATTCAAGTTTTCCTGCCGACCATCCCGTTTCTTCTATCAGTTCGCGCTTTGCCGCCGTTTCCATTGTTTCATGGGATTCGACGAGACCGGCCGGAAGTTCGATGACGTCCCTGCCTACCGGGGGCCGGAACTGCTTTTCAAGGATCACGTTCCCGCAAAGCGTGATAGCGATCATCACGACGATCCCGCCGACCCCCACCCGTTCGAGGGCTTCCCAGGTGCGCACCACGCCGTGCGCATCGCGGTAGGTGATTTCCACCGCGCTCATGAACTTTCCCGTCCAGACGATTTTCTTGCTCAGGATTTCCATGGTAAAAGCAGAGGTGAGACGACATACGTCAGAAGGCTGACTGAATCAAACTCGCGTCTTTTGTCTGTGCTCTGACTTCTGCCCTCTGTTTTCTGTCGGTTCACAGCCACTTCTTCAGGTCCAGCGTCAGGGCCGCCGGGATGATCGTGTCGACCGCCCTGAGACGCTTGCGGCCGGCTTTTTTGAACATGGCTCTCTGCAGGTCTTTTTCTTCGTTGTAATGGTCGAAGATGGGGTAGTCCGCTTCCGGAATATCCTTGGAGAAATACCCGCACCCTTCGAGACGGACCGCGCGCCGCGGACCGCGTATAGTTGGTCCGAAGATGCGGCAGATATGCGGCCGCTGGTTGTAGATCAAACACGCGCCGTTATCGTCGAGCGCAGGGCAGGACATCTTTGCCGATCTGCGGGAGATCGAGTCGATGGCGGGCAGGGTCTTGAGCAAGGGATCTTTCCGTGAAAAGGCCTTCTTCTTCTCCAGGATGTCGAGCTGCTCATTGGCTTTGGCGATCACGCGTTTCCTGGTGTCCGGCGGGACCTCTTTGAGCGCCGACCGGAGATGGATTGCGTCTAAAAGGGTGATGTCGAAGAACCCGACGGAGCAGCACTCGTAACAGCCGCTTTTACACTGCACCCCGTGCTTTTTTGTGGCCTCGCGAAATTTATTGCTGGATTTTTCCAGAAAGGTTGCGTACTTCTTCACAATACGATGCATTCGGAAAATACCTTCCTTGAACAGGGGAAATAAGAAAATGGTAGGGGATTATACGGGCTTGAGGGCTGGTTTGTCAATACGGAACGGGGTTCAATAGCTTTTGGAGAAGCAGGCCGTTTTCCAGAGGTGAAGGGAGAGGATGTCGAAAGAGGGCAGTTCTTGCCCCGAGTATTTGCGCCGGCTGTCCTCGGTTGCTTTACTCTTCTGCCGGCGGTCGCATTTGCCCCCCTTCCGGACCATTATCTCTACCCCGGCCTCCCAAGGGGCCTCTGCCGCGATTGCCGGTCCGGGCGTTGACGATCATGTTCTGCATTTCGCGCCTGAATTCCTGCTGGAAGAGCAGGAATCTTGCCTGTTGTTCGAACGTCAGAATGCCCTGCAAACCTTTCCATTCCTGTTCTCTCAGGCCCTGCATGAGACTCTGGTTCTTCACAATTCTATCGAGGGACGTTTTAATTTTAGCTTCATCCGGTTTCTGTGCTTTCAGCTGCAAGCGCAGTTCCCGCATGCCTGCCGCCTGCTCTTGCATGACGCCCTTGCGTTGCTGATCAAAGGAAGTGAGAAGGGACGCCAGTTTTGCGCTCGTTGCAGTGTCGAGTTTCAGCTGCTCCGTGAGCCGCCAGATCCTGACGGTCTCAATTTTATTCCTGATCTCCTCCCTCTTCTGCTCCGACAACGCATTGCCCCGACCCCGCTGATTATCAAGTCCCATCATGTCGTCATACTGGCCGCTTGGAGGTCCTTGCTGGGCGTATGCGATTAACGGCGCCACACCTATGGTCAGAGCAGCCGATAGCAGTATGGAAATTAATAATGACCTCGTCATGATCCCTCCTGTTCCCATTGATCGAGCATGGTGGAAAGCTGTTCAGCTTCTTTCGCGGTTAATTCGTTCGTTTCCTCGTAGATATCGGCATCAGTAACGTTCACCCTCGCATGCTCTGCCTCACGGGCGATCGAGGCAAGCTCGCTTCCCGCCCAGGCGGACACCGTATCAAGCTGGTTGTTGTCGAGGGCGCTGATATGCACACCGTCGACCACGATGGCCTCATCTGAAAACTCATATCCCTGCGGCGGAGAGACGACGGCGCCTGTCCGGGGAAACCGAACGGCGATCAATGATATCATCAAGATGATCCCGACTGTTACTGCTCCTAAAACCCACCGGGGCAGGATGAGCCGGTCCGCAAGCCACGAAAGATCGACGTGCCATTTTTTTTCTTTATGCGCCTGAACAGTCCGGAACACGCGATCCGGCATCGTTGCCCAGTACGTCTCGCCCGGATCGGGCACAATTTCTTCAACCAGAAGCCGAAGAAGGGAAAGTTCCTCACGGCAGTCCTCGCACGTGGAGAGGTGTTCCTGGACCCGGACTTGTTCTCCTTGCTCAAGCCTCTCATTCAGAAAAGCGGGGAGCAACAGTTTTATGTCGCTATTATCGCAGTTCATTTTCATTCTCCGGATCAGGTCCCGGCGCTTCACCGGGTTCTTTCGCTTTCATGACCACCTTCAACTTCCGCACCGCGTGATGGAAGTTGGCTTTGGCCGTGCCGACGGAGCATTTCATGATCCCGGCGATCTCTTCAAACTTTTTTTCGTCCTGCACCCTGAGCATCAGGGTCATGCGCTGCTTTTCCGGCAAGCGTGCCAGCGACTGCCGCAGCATCCGCCTGTTTTCGTTGGCGATCATGGTTTCAAGCACCCGGGGGTTCCTCCTGATGATGACGTCGTCGATGGGAACCTGCTCGATGCGGGCCCGGTCGCGGTAGACATTCTTGGCGAGGTTGATGGCGATCTGGTAGAGCCAGGTTTTAAACGTCGCTCTGCGCTCGAAGGTCCGTAAACCCGTGAATGCCTTGACGAAGGCCTTTTGCAGGAGGTCCGAAGCATCCTCGTGGTTTCCGACCATGCGGTAGAGCATGGCATAGAGCTGTTTCTGGTATTTTCTGACCAGATCGTCAAATGCTTCACGCTCGCCGGCTTCGGTTCTGTTGATCAGATCGAGGTCTTCGTCCATACGCACGCCGTATGCCTGTTAGTGAGACACGGGTTCACGGAAAAGGTTGAATCCCGCGACTTGCAATCCCCCGGCTCCTGCCGGGCGACTGCGCCGTAATCCTCGGGAGGTCGCGTTCCTTAGAGGGAGCCTCTGGCTCCTGCCGGAGGGGCTCCACTCCCAAACGCTTCTCTTCATGGTTTCGTCGCCGCCGGTTCCCTGTCCTGAACGTCCCGGTAAAGGCACACGCGGTTTCTTCCGGAACGCTTTGCCTGGTACAATGCCGTATCCGCCATGGTAACCAGATCTGCGGTGTTCTTCGTGTCCAGGGGAAAGGAGCTGACGCCGATACTCACGGTTACCCGCAGCTCGCCGTCGAACACCCGGGTAACGAGAGTTTTTTCCAGGACTTTTCTGATGCGTTCCCCCATCTGTTCCGCGCCTTTGCAGTCCGTGTCCACCATGCCTACGGCGAATTCTTCGCCCCCATAGCGCGCTACGAAGTCAGAACTGCGGGCGGCATCCTTCATGACCTTTGCCACGGCCTTGATTGCCACGTCCCCCACGGGATGGCCGTACTTGTCGTTGACGTTCTTAAATTTGTCGATATCCATCAGGAGGATGGAAAAGGGACGCGGCTCGCGATTCAGGCGCTTATATTCTTCAGCGAGTTTTTCCATGAAGGTGCGATGGTTCAAAAGACCGGTCAAACCGTCGGTCCTGGCCAGGTTGCTTATCTGCTGGTGGAGGATGGCGTTGTCCATAACGAGGGCGACCTGGTTCGTCAAGGTGTCGAGAAAATTGCGGTGGAAGTCGGAGAAGGCATGTGCGCGCAGGGACCCCAGAAAAAAAACACCGATGAATTTTTCACCGGTGACGAGGGGCCAGCAGGAGAGGGACCGGAGTTGTTGCGTAAGCCCGCTCGTGGTATCGAGCAGTCCAACCGCATCTCGTTCATGCAGATCGAAAAAGTGGTACGGCGCCGACTGCCCCTGCTCCCACTGGCCCAGCATCTGGTTGATGAGGGAGCCCTGCTCAACGGGAAAAGGTTTGTCCTCCTCAACCGTGTTCTCGCTGCCGAGAGACTTTACCACGGAGGTGATCTTTCCCACGAGGGACCGGCTGGGCCCGGTGAAGGTCACGGAACCGCTTTGATGCACGATGGCTATCGTCCGGTTCTTGTCGTCATACTGCACGAAGACGCAAAATTCATGGGGGACAAGAACGTTGATCTCCTTTGCCAGGCGCTCCAGGATATGGTCGAGTTCCAGGCTGCTGTTCAGGACGGTGCTGATTTCGTGCATGGCCGCAAAGGTCGTTGCGCGGAGGTTGAGTTCCTGGGAGCCCCGGATCTTTTCGATGATCTGGATGAAAAAGGGCGTGAACCGAGCCAGCAGGTCCTGTGTTTCGAGGGAAAAGGCGCCTCCCTCAAGGCTGTCCACCGCGAGCACTCCGATGTTATTTCCGTTGTGCACGATGGGGATTACCAGGACGGATTTCACCGGCAGGCGCCTCGTGTAGTACCCAAGGGTCCCGGCTGTCTGCTCCATATTCGAGAGATATTGGGGCTGCCGGTATTTTATGCACCCGCTGATGACCCCGTTATCCTGCTCCGGCTTCAGGACTTCGCCGATCGGGGCAAGATACAGGCCGTCGCTGTCGCTTCTCCGCGCCCGAAGGACGAACGCATCGCCTTCTCCGATGCGTTCCTTGAGGAACAGGGCATAGGCATGGGCAGGGACGAACTCATAGATCATGTCGATAAGACCTGCGAAGGCATCTTCCCGGGTTCGGGCCGCCTTAACATTGGAGGCCAGCTGGTTCTCCTCGGTCAGGGCCTCAATAGTATCGTTGTCTGCAAGAGGATTGATGGCGTCCGCGTGTTCTATGAGCTTTTCCAGTTTGTCCTCTGCCTGTTTCCTTTCTCCGCGCGTCCGATGCATGATGTGCGATATGATTGCTGACACCCCGAAGAGAGACAGTGCGAACCCGGCATAGACGGGCCATTTCTCAGTGTTCCATTGCCCGGACATGAACAGATTCGCTGCTTCGATCGCGAGGATGAGGCTGGTTGTTGCATAGGCCTGCCAGACCGGCAAGAATGCGGCTACCATGACGGCGAACAGGAAATAGCCGGGCCAAAGCGTGGAGCGGGCGCCGCCCGTTAATTGCACGAAAAAATTCAGCAGGATGACGCCGAGGACTATGAAGTAGAAAACGGAGAAAAGTGGAAAGCGTTGATACGCTTCTTGAGTAAATGCTTGATTAAACAGGGAGGCATAGGCGACGGAAAGGGCGAGCAGCAGGTATCCCGACAGCCAGACGGTCAGGAGCAGGTTTGACGGGTCCGGATTGAGAAACAATCCCAAGCCGGAGGAGAGGGTGTACAGAACCAGGCCGGGGAGGATGATTTTTCTCAAACCTTGCGTCTCCTGTTCATCTCTTCTTCGAAGTATTTCCGGTACAGGACGTCCCATTCACGGCTTCCCTCGGGGACCCTGCGCGACAGCGACTGGATCGTACGCCGTGCCGCCTCGTCTGCTTCGTCCTCGAATTTAAGCTCGTTGGTGATGGTGTGCTTGATCTCGCGGAGGATCTTCTCCTCGGTTTGGAGAACGTCGACATTTCTGTCCCGGATCAGTTTGTCCTGGATCAGGTGGGAAAGGTGGGATATTCTGTCTTCGCTCAGTCTCACAGCACGAACCCCCGGTCTTTTGCGAGTTTCTGCTTGGTGAGTTCAAAGACCTTGCGGTAGTCCATGTTTTCCTTGGCGATCTCTGCCTCGTGCGCAGCAAGGAGTTTTTCGACGTCCTTGCTGAGTTTGTCCTCGTCCTGCATGTTGGCGAAGATCACGTCGGCGATCAGCGCGGCTATCACGTCCTTCGAAACCTCATACTCTGCCAAGCCTTTCGCTTCAAGGTTCGCGGCGACAGCATCTGCTATATGTTTGATCAACTCTTTGGAAAGTCGCATTGAACTACCTCGCGAACATTATAACAGAAAAGGGTGAAAAGGGAAAAGAAAAGAAATGGCAGTGAACACGGGTTATGAGGCGACACCAGTGCCCCAACAGGCCGTCCCGTTGCCGCGAGCAGGTTCAGTGCGTATGCGGTATTCAACCGGAAGAATGATTTCTTCCGATTGAATATTGATTGGAAAAGACCTTCTCCGGGGAAAAGAGGAGAACACCGGTCTCACCGAACTCAGGCCTTTACAACAGGTCCGCGTACTTTGCGGACGTCCGCCCATATATCCACGATGCCGAGGGCAATGGCAAACACCAAAGACGGCATGGCCAGGATGAGGGCGAGGATCAAACCGCGAACGAACGGTTTAATATGCGCTTTTTTGAGATAAAATTCGACGATGGCAATGCCCTGGGCCAAATACACAACAGCAAAGAGAATGGCGAGGTTCCAGCCGATGAGCCGTGAAGTCCCGTTGGGGACGACGAGGAGCGCGAGGGCCGCTATCAATCCCCACACCCAGGTGTCCGGCGCATGCCATAATGAGAGAGAGGGTTGGCTTGCGAGCGGAGATGCCGGGTCTTTCCTTATGATAACGGCACGGCTGAAGCTGTAGCACGTTGCCGCCTGAGTTACGGACGTTGCGATCGTGATTGCCGGAATCAGTCTCACGAGATAATGGACGAAGGTGTCCGATACCGAGGTGACCGTGGCTGCCATGTCGTTCAGTCCCATTTTTGTATACAAAGCCGCTGCTTCGGCAAGGCTTGTCCGAAGATAGTCTTCAATTGCCCCGACGGGGCTCTTGCCGACCCGGGCGAAGTAAAAAGCCACGGCAAGGCCGATCACGGCAACCGGCAACAGTCCTCCGAGGAGCGAGACCTGTTCAGGCTTCATCTGTCTGCGCATGCCTTCAGCGATGCCGACGGACATCAACCCGAAAGTAAACAACAGTATTGCCGCGGCTTGCCATCCACCGAGGACCGCGATCAGCGCGGCCGATGCTCCGAGGGCCACGAACCCTTCCTTCCTGCCGTTTCTGAGGGAGACGAGGATGAGCGGCACCGGAGTGATCAGTGCGAGCACCTGGCCCACGACGGGAATGATAAAACCTGCAGCGTAGAGTCCGACGGTCTGTACGGTCGCGGTGAATATGGGGCGGTAATTCATGGGAATCTCCCGATAATGGATCTAAAAGGCTGTTTTAACCACAGATGAACCCGGTTTAAAAAAAATAAAATTTGCATAACTTCAACAGAGCTGGAACAGAAAAAAGGGGAAAGCCAGGGTCACTGTCAAGTAACCGCTGAATTTCCCCTGTAATGGTGTGGGCGTGGACCGCGTCGGTCTGCTTATTTCTCGCCTGCGAAAGGTATCAAGGCGATATTTCTGCACCGCTGTACCGCGACAGTGACCTCTCTCTGGTGCCGTGCGCAGTTGCCGGAGATGCGGCGCGGGAGGATCTTGCCGCGCTCGGTGATGAAGAACCTGAGCGTCTTTACATCCTTGTAATCAACGAAGGGCGACTTGTCCACGCAGAACCTGCAGACTTTTTTCCGGACCTGGAAACGCCGTCTTTTATCGCCGCCTCCGCCCCGGGAATCCCTGCTGTCTCCCCTGTCTCTGTTTCTCGAATCGGAACCTCTATCTCCCGAGGGTCTCGATGATGGACCCGACGGTCTTGGATGAAACTCTGCCATAGTGTGCTCCTCTTGGAATTAGTATCAGTTATGACCGGCCATGAAGCCCGGCGTCAAAAGGGTATCTCGCCCTCATCCACCGGAGCTTCGGGTACGGATTCGGGATGGCTGTCGCCGCCCCCCTTGCCGCCCGACGAGCGCTTGGGCATGAAGTTCACGGACTGAGCAACAACCTCGATCTTGTTCCGTTTCTGCCCGGTCTCTTTGTCGTCCCAGCGCCGCTGCTGAAGCCTGCCATCGATCAGGACGGAATCGCCTTTGTTGATGTACTGGCCGCAGGACTCGGCCTGCTTGCCGAACACCACGATATCGATGTAGCTCACCTCTTCCTTGGTCTCGTCGCCCTGTTTGTACTTGCGGTTCACGGCGATTGCGAAGCTTGCCACCGCAATGCCGTTCGGCGTGTAGCGGACCTCGGGGTCACGGGTGAGATTGCCCATCAGGATTACCTTATTAAAGCTCGTCATGGTGGTCCCTCGATTTTTCCCGCGGTCCTCTTTACCGGTATAGGCAAAGGGGAGCGGACTCTCTCGTCCTTGCGAATGAACAGCTACGCCGTGGTGGCGGCCGGTCCGGTTTCAGCGGCCTTTGCCAGGTCCTTCTTCTTCGGTTTCGGCGGTGCTTTGACGCGCAGTTCCTTTTCCAGCTTGATTGTCAAGAACTTGATCACCGAATCTGTCATCTTGTAGGTGCGTTCGAGTTCGGCGACAGCAGTCGGAGCTGCCTTGAACTGAAAGAAGGCATAGTGGCCGCGCTTCTGCTTATTGATCTCGTACGCCAGTTTTTTCTTGCCCCAGTCCTCGAACTTGGTCATCTCGCCGCCCTGTTTGGCGACAACATCCTGCATTTTTTTGATGACATTGGCGGTTTCTTCGTCGGAAAGGTTGGCGTTGATGATGAAGATTGATTCGTAAATCGGCATGTGCATTCCCTCCTTATGGGTTATAGCCCCCTGTCTGTTGCAGGGAGCAAGGAGTATCCCGCCTTCGTGCATCCAAACGGGAATCGACCTTACTCTTTTTTGGAACTTGAACAGTATCACAGGCAGTCTCGAAAATCAAGCCTTTTCTCGGATCATTTCATTGATTAG
>JAJXTW010000269.1 GCA_021783455.1 Nitrospirota bacterium
GCGCTTTTCGGCGTTATTTTTATAACATTACCACATAACGCGCTGCTGTTTCAAGGAAAAAGCTTGCAAAGAGGCATGCGTTTGTGTAAGGTACCGGGAACACGGCGCAGCGGCCGGCAGCAATTTTCCCTTCCGAGGATGCTCATGAATACCAACTTACCGGACCTCATCGCCCTCATGGCAAAACTCCGGGGCCCCGACGGCTGCCCCTGGGACCGCAAGCAGACCACGGAGTCGCTCAAACCTTTCCTGATCGAGGAATGCTATGAGGTGATCGATGCGCTGGACGACGGTTCCCCGGACAAGGTAAAAGAAGAACTCGGCGACCTGCTGTTCCAGATCATTTTCCACGCGCGCATCGCCGAGGAGCAGGGCCACTTCGCCATGCACGACGTTATCGCGACCAATATCGAAAAAATGATTCGGCGCCATCCTCATGTCTTCGGCGACGCCAAGCTCAGCACTGACAAGGAAGTGCTCTCGAACTGGGAAGAGATCAAGAAAAAAGAAAAGGGCTACGAAGACCGGAAATCGATCCTGGAAGGAATCCCGCGCCACCTGCCGTCGCTCCTCCGCGCCCACAGCATCCAGGAACGGGCCGCGCGGGTCGGGTTCGATTGGAGCCGCCTGGACGACGCCCTTCCCAAACTGGACGAAGAAATAGCAGAGTTCAAGGAGTCGCTGAAAAAAGAGGACGCGGCAGGAATCGAAGAAGAACTGGGGGACCTTTTTTTCACGCTCGTCAACATTTCGCGGTTCCTCGGCGTCAATCCCGAAGATGCGCTCAGGAAGACCATCAGCAAGTTCATCCGGCGTTTTCGTTACATCGAGGAGCATGCGGCCGATGCAAGAAGGTCGCTGAACGACATGACGCTCGATGAGATGGAACAACTGTGGCAGGAAAGCAAAAAAAGAGTAGATTGACCCGAAACCTATCCGCTCCTCGGTCTTCTCAAAAGAGCCGCCAGCGCCGCGGCGCCCCCCATCAGCAGCAGGAAGAACGGAACAGGATATTCCACGCTGTACACCACGGGCGTGAGCATCCATCGGGCCGCTGCACGGGCGCTGTCATGCCTGCTGATAAAATCTGCCAGGGGAGGCGACAAGCGGTAATAGAAGGCGACGAAGCCCCTGCCCCAGACAGTGCGCATCAAAACCCTGTCCCGAAAAGTCCGAAGCATTTCCACGTGAGGATCGAGCGAGGAACCATATGCCGCTGTGGCGATGAAACAGCGGGGATCGCTTCCCGCGCCTCCGGCGTCTCCTCCTTTATTGGCAACGACCTGCCCTGAAAAATCAGATTCGTAATTCCCGATTTTTATTGCAGCAAGCATGTACGTATCGCCGTTCGCGGCGGAGAGGTCCGTGAGAAACGTATCCGGCGTCTGGGCCAGATACACTCCGTTTTTGAATACTTCGTAGCCGATAACGTCCTTTTCGAGGTTCGGCATCCAGGTCACGGTGTCGGCGTTCATGCCCGGCGCAAAGGGGGCGCTGGGGCCGAACCCTATCTGGGCGGTAATGAGCTGCGCGGTTTCCGTTATGTTCCTGATATTCACCCGGGCGCTCGTTGCGTAGGGGTCCGACGCCGGTTGTGTAATTGGCGTCAGGGCCGTGTTGTTCGTTGAGCCGGGGAAAGGATCGCCAGAGCTGCCGCAGTCATTGGGCGGGGTGCAGCCGTAGGTCAGGAGACTCCAATCATTGTCGGCTTCGATCAGCTTAATGCCGGGATGCGTTTTGCTGTTGTTGATGCTGTTCGAAGCGTAGTTATTGTTCACGACAACGTCGTCAACAAGCCAGACCAGGAGACCGTGTCCGGGCAGCCCTTTGTCGAAGCCGGTCTTTTGGCGGTTTTCAATCAGGAAATACTGGGAGGTCGTTGACGAAGACGCCGGGATTTTGATGATGTCCCGGTTGTTCTCGACCGGGTTCAATGTAGCTGCGCCCAGGTCTGCGCCCGCGGTCAGCGCGACGGGCGAGACCCACCCGAGTTTTACCTTGCTCCAGGCATCGAGGTGGGCCGGGGAACTGCCGTACCAGTGGAGCGTCTGGCCGTTCAGAGTGGTCTGCGTCGTGGGATCATTTGCGTCGTAGTTATAGATGCCGTCTCCCATGAGGCTCCACTTACCCACGCCCTCGGGGCCGATCGCGGGGCAGAATATGCTCGTGCAATAGAGGTCCGGCAGACCGAGCCAATGACCGAACTCGTGCACATACACGCCCAAGGGGTCCACGATAAATCCGTCCTGGGAATCGGTCTGGGGCATGATGATCGCTTCATGAAGAGGCTTGCCGTCTTTCAGCGTTACGGTGAGGCAGTTCGAATTCGTCGCGTTCTGCGAGATACAGGCGTTGGGATTCGAATAATAGAGCGACCAGATATCGTTCGAAGAATCACCTAAAACATCGGACTCCTCGCCTGCTCCGGCATGGACAATAAGCACGGCGTCGTATTGCGTAAAATCTATTGCCGGGACCGTCGTGTCGGTCATTGCCGTGGTGATGCTGTCGTAGATGAGGTTTTGCAGGGCCGCGTCCGACTCGTTGCCGTAGTGGGCCATGACATTAGGCAGCTGGTAGACTTTCGCGGAAATGTTGATTGTTACGGTCAGAAGGCCGTAGGAAACCTCGTTCCAGTAATTGATGAAGTTGGTCTTTGCCCGGTTGACCCAGAAATTGGACGGATCGTTCAGGTCGGCCGAATTAATCGGCGATCCCGTCCCCTGGGAATAGAGAGGATCAAGCCAGAGACCGTTGCCGGTAACGTAAGAAGAAGCCGGGTCCGCCGTTTTCTGAAACTCGACGCGCAGGAGCAGAATATTTACCGCAGCGGGATAGCCCGCGGGAGCGAGGAAAGCGCCGGGCACGGCCTGCGCTTGCAAAAAACGCTGTTTCAGGGGAGTTTCAAGCCGTACAACAGGCTCCGGTTTGGACTTGAACAGTTGGGGCGCTGCAAAAATGGGTGAAGAGCAAAGGAGTAAGGAAAAAATGAGAACGAGCCGCTTAATCAATACCGAGCTCCTCTTTGACCTGGAATACGCCGCCTGCGGCGGTCTTTTTAATGCTTCCCTTCAGAACAACGGGTTTTCGTATGACATCCGACATGAGTTTTGGCCTTTTTTTAGAAACAGGACTTTTCACGGCCTCGAGTGGGAGCCATGCTTTTATGGGAAGCTCGGTTTTTCGGTCAGTGATAAAAAAGTTCACCTTCTTAAAATACTCCCCTTTGGCAATGATCCACCCGGTGATGGTTATTTGCCCTTCCTGCGTTCCGGTGGCGGCTTCGGTCACTGTTTTTGCGCCCTGGGCTAACGCCCTGACGATCACCTTGGCGTCCTGAATATCAGGCGTGCCGGCAATCTTCTGCTTATACTTGCCGTCCACCAGCACGGCCATCGTAGGGATGCCGGCTACGCCGTACACCTCTTGTGCAACCTTCTTGTCCCCGGCTTCGACGGGAAAAGGAAGCACAGCCCGCTGCCCTCCGCCGAATTGCAGACCCTGGATGTTGAACTCTTTACTCAGAGCAAGAACAGACGGCCGCGCGTCGATACAGTGCCTGCACGTCGTGGAAAAGAAATAAAGTATTTTGATATGGGCGTTTTTAGCAGCCAGGACTGATGATGAAGGAAGTAAGAATAAGGC
>JAJXTW010000270.1 GCA_021783455.1 Nitrospirota bacterium
GCTTACCGCCGGCACCGGCACGATCGGGCTCCGGGTCCCGGGCAATCAGCTGACCCGCGACCTGCTGTGTTTTCTCGGCTGCGCCCTCACCGGCACGAGTGCGAACCGATCGGGACAAACCAGTTTCTGTACGGCACGGGAAACTGCCGACGCGATCGGCGACCGGGTAGATCTGATCTTAGACGGCGGCGCAACCGCCGGCGGAAAGCCGTCCACCATCGTTGACGTGAGAACGGGATTGCCGCGCGTGGTGCGGGAAGGGGCCGTTCCTTTGCAGGACATTTCGGTTGAGGCAAAAATCTCGGCAGTAAGGATGAAAGAATGAAGAAAATATTCGTACTTGATACCAATGTGCTGCTCCATGATCCCCGGGCGATCTTCTCCTTCGAGGACAACGACGTGACCATTCCGATCGTGGTGATCGAAGAGCTGGACAAGTTCAAGAAGGGCATCGACGAAATGGGCAGGAATGCGCGCCAGATCTCGCGGATCCTCGACGAGTTCCGTCAAAAGGGCAAACTGTCCCAGGGAGTGCCGCTCGACGGCGGCGGCTGTTTGCGCGTTGAGCTGAACCACCAGTCGCCGGAGCATTTGCCGCCCGAGCTCGTTGCCACCAAGGCGGACAACCGCATTCTCGCCACTGCGCTGAACCTGAAGCACGACGACCTGCCGGTGGTCCTCGTGACCAAGGACACGAACCTGCGCATCAAGGCCGATGCCCTGGGGCTGAAGGCGGAGGATTACGAGTCCGATACTGTGACGCTCGACGAGCTCTACTCCGGGGAAACGGAATTGTCGGTCGAGCCGGGCGTCATCGACGAGTTCTACGCCAAGGGGGAGTTTACGCCTGCCGGCGATCCCAAGCCCTATCCAAACGAGTTTGTATTGCTCAAGAACAGCGCCAACCCGTCGCAGACCGCTCTGGCGCGGTATCAACAGCAAAAGAACGTCCTCGTTCCCATCGTGAACACCAAGCACGGGGTTTGGGGCATCAATTCCCGGAACAAGCAGCAGCAGTTCGCCCTTGACCTGCTGTTAAACGACGAGATCCGCCTGGTGACCCTCGTGGGCAGGGCCGGTACGGGCAAGACGCTGTTGGCGCTCGCCGCAGGCCTGGATAAGACGATCGAAAGCAGGGCATTCCAGCGGCTTGTGGTCTCGCGCCCCGTCTTCCCGCTCGGCAAGGACATCGGGTTTCTGCCCGGCGATATCGAGGAAAAACTGCGTCCCTGGATGCAGCCGATCCGGGACAACCTCGATTTTCTCATGGGGGCATCGACCATGTCCGGCCGCGCAAAAGGCAAGAAGGACCTGCAGGGACTTTTCGACCTCGGCATGATCGAGGTGGAGCCGCTCACCTATATCCGCGGGCGGAGCATGCCGAACCAGTATCTTATCGTGGACGAGGCCCAGAACCTGACGCCGCACGAGATCAAAACGATCATCACGCGTGCGGGAGAGGGCACCAAAGTCGTCCTGACCGGCGATCCCTATCAGATCGACAACCCCTATATCGACGCCTCGAGCAACGGTCTTACCTTCGTCGTCGAACGGTTCAAGAACGAGCCTATCGCCGGCCACATTACGCTTGTGAAGGGCGAACGCTCAGACCTTGCGGAACTGGCGGCGACGTTGCTATAAAGAGAGTTCTCTGAGTTCAACGTTCAGAGTTCGGAGTAAGAAAAAGTCGACGGTGTTTGGGACTGAAAATAAAAGCAGGCAAAAGGATATGCAAAAACATAAACAGGCATACAACACTATTTTTTTGATCGTAAGCTCGCTGGCCTCACTCTTTGTCCTGACCGAGATCGTCATGAATTCCTTCGGCAAGAGCATCTGCGTGACCGAGGGGTGCAAAATGACCGCGCAATCGGCGAGGTTCGGCGATGTTTCCATCTATCTCATGGGGCTTGCCACGTTTCTGTTGCTGGCGGGTCTTTCCTTTCTGAACCGCCCTGTTCGGAAGCCCGGGATCGAACGTGTCCTCAATCTCATCCTGGTCGTCGCCCTGGCGGGCGAAGGGTTCTTCATGGGATATCTCGCGTTCAGAATACATACGCTCTGTGTTTTCTGCGTGACCATCTTCGGTTTCATGGTCATCCTCGGCACGCTCAGGTTGCTCTCAGGAGAGAAAGACCTCATCGCCGGCTTTGCGACCCTTGCGGTGGTGTTCATCGTGCAGTATCTCGTCCTGCCGGCGGGCATTCCCGTGAACTTGCCTGCGAATGAACGGCTCATCCTGTTTTACAGCAAGGACTGCAAGCACTGCGCTGAAGTCATCCGTGAATTGGATGAGAAAAAAATTACGGTCGCCCACGTGCCGGTGAATGAATACGTGGTGTTTTTGAAAAACATGGGCATTGAGAATGTTCCCACCCTCATGGTGAACGATCCCTATCAAAAAATTTTCCTCACCGGGAAGGAAGCCATTGACCGCTACCTGCTCGCCTGTACGGCATCGGTGGCCAGCGGGAACAGGGCGCACCAAAAAGCGCGGGTGAAGAAGACCGCGCCTCTTTCCTCCGGGAGCGGCGCAACGATCGATGTTTTCAACCAGCCCGGTTTTCTGACTGCGCCCACGCCATCGGCAACTGACGACGGCATGTGCAAGGAAGACGAAATCTGCAAATGATCACCAGTCACCAGTCCGGACAGACATATCTTCTGCTGCGCTCTTGCCCAAGGAAAGGATAGGAACCATGGGAAAAGTAAGGCTCTCCGTCCAAAAACAGTTTTGTGCCGAATGCTCCCTTGCTTTGAGAAGATTTATAGGGAACCTGGACGGCGTGGATTCGATCGAAGTCGGAGATGGGAAGATCGATATAACGTTTGACGATTCCAGGATAAGCGAAGACCGTGTGCGCACGATCTCGCGCGACAGCATGGAGAAACTGGGATATAAGCTTTTGGACGAAGAAGAAGGTTAGCTCTTTGCTGCTTACCTCCCCAGGGAATGGGGGCCCGCACCTCTGCCCCTGCGAGGGAATCTCCTTGTGCTTATTCGTGCGTTATTAGTGGAAAAATTCCCCCTTCTTGTGGTAATATAGCCCGCTATGGCGAAAATACTGGAAAAACGGCTTATCCGCCAGCCTGATGTTTTTTACTATAAAGTAGCCGCGCCCCTCATCTCTCAAAAAGCGCAGCCGGGACAATTCGTCATCATCCGGCTTCATGAAAAAGGGGAGCGAATTCCCCTTTCCCTCGCCGATATCAATCCCTCTGAAGGAACCATCAGCCTGATTGTCATGGCTGTCGGCAAGACGACGGCCGAACTTGCTCGTTATCAGACAGGTGAAGAGATCCTCGATCTCTGCGGCCCCCTCGGCATGCCGACCCACGTCGACCGCGTCGGCAAAGTGGTTCTGGTCGGGGGCGGGTTCGGCGTGGCCCCGCTCTATCCCGTTGCGCGGGCTTTCAAGGCCGCGGGCAACGCGGTCACTGTCGTGATGGGTGCGCGGAGCAAGGACCTTCTGATCTACGAGCATGAAATGCAGGGGGTTGCCGACAAGGTCTGCATCACGACCGACGACGGCAGCAGAGGCGTGAAGGGGATCGTGACCTCGGCCTTGAAGCAGGAAATCGAGTCAAGCGGCGCGGACCTGGTCATGACCGTCGGTCCTGCGATCATGATGAAGTTTGTG
>JAJXTW010000038.1 GCA_021783455.1 Nitrospirota bacterium
CCTGCTCGATCTGGCCGGGGTCCGCGAGTACGAATAGTTGCTTGTCCGCCAGCATGGTCTTCATTTCCACGTCCTCACCGATAAGGCGCGCGAGAAGCTGCTCCACTTTTCTGATGATTTTATTCAGGTCGACCACACGGGGGTTCAGAAGCTGCTTTCTGCTGTACGCCAAAAGACCCTGGGTCAGACCGGCTGCCCGGTTTGCCGAGGCGAGAATCTGCTCTACATTGTGCATCAGGGGGTCATCGCTGTGCATCTTCAGCTGCAGCAGACTCCCGTATCCGATTATAGCCGTAAGAATATTGTTGAAATCGTGGGCGATCCCGCCCGCCAGGGTGCCGATGCTTTCCATCTTTTGCGACTGGCGAAGCTGCTCTTCCAGCTTCTTCCGTTCCGAGATATCGATGGCGACGCCTACGATATATTTTTTTTCCTGCAGGACCATCCGAAAGCCCGTCAACAGAAAGGGCAGGTGCGTGCCGCTCTTCGTAACGATCCGCGCCTCCGCGGAGGCCCTGCCCTTGTCGAGGACCTCCTGCATTTTGTTCGCAATCAGCGCCCGGTCTTCCCGGAAGAGCTCAAGCACGTTCATGCGCGACAGCTCTTCGGCGGAGTAGCCGGTAACCGCCTTTTCATTATTGTTCCAGCGGATCAGCCTGCCTTCCTGGTCGCAGATGTAGAACATTCCGGGCAGGCTGTCGATGATCGTATCGGAGAATTTCTTTTCCTGTTTCAGCGCATTCTCCGCTTTTCGATGCTCCGTAATGTCTATGCCCGTAGGGATGACGTATTCGATCGCCCCGTCGGCATCGAGCAGGGCCGTGTTGGACCAGGAGATCAGCTTCCGTGTCCCGTCCTTCGCGACCCAGTAGTTTTCGTACTTGCTCGGAAACATGCCGGCGGTCAGATTGCTGAAAACCTTTTTGACGCCCTCGACCTCTTCGGGCGAAATGAGGAAGTCCCAGACGTACCGGTCCCGCACCTCTTCAAAGGAGTAACCGCAGACCTTTTCACAGGTCCGGTTGAAGCGGATGATCTTCCCCCTCCGGTCGAGCACCAGGACCATTGCCCCCACGGTGTTGAGCACCGCGGCAATAAAATCGCGCTCTTTCTTAAGCGCGTCTTCCGACTTTTTCCGTTCCGTGACGTCGCGGGTGATTCCGAGGAGGGCGATGATCTCGTCGTTGTCGTTGCGGAGAGGAACTGCGTGCGTTTCGAGCCACAACCGCCTTCCCTTGACGCCCGTCATCTCAAAGGTGAGCGTCCCCGATTTTCCCTGAAAGACTTCGTCAGTCAGCTTCACGAAGGCCCGCCGGTATTCCGGGGAGATCAGGGACCGCATCAAGGTGCCTTTGACCTGATCGAGGGAATCGACCTGGATCATGTCCAGCCCGGCGCGGTTCATCATGATCAGGCCGCCGTCGGCATTCAACAGTTTTACGCATTCCGGTTCCGTATCGATGATCGTCTGCAGAAATTTTCTGCTTTCGCTTAGCTCGATATCGAGAGGACTGCGTTCCACGCTCTGCTCTGGTTTTTTTTGCATAGTTGGAGAAAAATCCGTTTTAACGCTGCCGCTCACCACTCCGGAGTGCGCGCTCGACGCGCCACGGCAATCCATCGCCTGTCTGGCGCCTCTTCAAGTATACCAAATGTCCGGGCAGGTGTCGCGCCAAGGATGAGAGAAGCGGGAACCCGGAGTGGCTTCGGGGAATACCCTTTGTTCATGAATAATTTTTTTCAAGCCGCTTCGATGAATACTGCACATGAGGAAGTCAAGCGAGGTCTGATTTCGACGTTACGGCATCCTGAGCTGCCCAGGTGGAGAGACTGAAGGTAAAAGGTTTTTAGGAGCAAATCATTCGTAATCGCACTAAGCTTCGGGCAAAGTCCTGAATGGCTTCATCCGGGCATTGCCTGATGATCGGTATCCGTCAGCCTTCAGTCTCCAGCCTAAACACCTGAGAAGTTACATCCATTATTCCGCCCGCACCAGGTCCTCGAACCTGATGTCCACGCCGAACACGCCGATGATGTCGCCTGCCTCGGCGCTGATCGGCGCCGATACGGTGATGCAGAGCGCGCCGGTGATCTTCGAGGTGTAGAAATCCGACACGAAGCTCTTGCCGTCCTTCATGGGGCTGATGAACCAGGGACGGTCGGAGAAGTTGTCACCGAGACCCGAATGTTCGAACTGGGCCTTGTACTGGATTTGAGTGATGTTTCTCGTGGTTTTTCTGCCCTCGCCGTTCACGACATAGGCGAACTGGATGAAGGAATTCTCGTCCAGGAGCCTCTGCATGATCCCTTCCTGCGACTGGTGGTCCATGGTGCGCATTTCCTTCCGCTCCACGATCCCCTCGACGAGATGGAGCGAGATCGCCTGCGCTTTTTTCTTCAGCTTGTCGAGGTCCGACACGAAATACTCCGGCAGGTACTTCTTGGCCTTTTCGAGCAATTCATCATGAGAAATGCTGGTGGTCCGGCCCTGCTCGTATTGTTCCAGCACCCACTTATGCATTTTGGCAAGCCCGGGGTGGCGCTTATCGATCTTCTTGTCCGCGTCGAGGTGCAGGTGGCTGTTCACCCAATGGGCGATGCCGGCGATGCCGGACTTGTCCGTAATGATGACGCCCATGGGCCGCTTCAGGATCTTCGACGTATCGAAAATGTTGTAGATCTCTTCGTTCTTCATCATCCCGTCGGCGTGAATGCCCGCGCTCGTGGAGTTGAATTCCGCTCCCACGAAGGGATAATTGGACGGGATGGGGAAGCCCATCTCCGTTCGGAAATACTCGGCCATTTCGGTGATCGCCGTGGTATCGATGCCGGCGTCGTTGCCCGTGAGGCTGATGTAGTCGATCAACATGGCCTCGATGGGAGTGTTGCCCGTGCGCTCGCCGAAACCGAGGAGCGCGCCGTTCACGGACGAACAGCCGTACATCCATGCCGCAACGCCGTTGATCAGCCCCTTGTGAAAGTCGTTGTGGCCGTGCCACTCCAGCTGCTCCGACGGAACGCCGCCGTCGTGGATCAGGGCATAGAAGATCTCGGGCACGCCGCGCGGGAGCGCCGTTCCCGGGAACGGGAAGCCGTAGCCCATGGTATCGCAGGCCCGGATCTTGATGGGAACCTTGGACGCTTCCGAAAGCTTCATGAGTTCCTGCGCAAAGGGGATGACGAACCCGTAGAAATCGGCCCGCGTGATGTCCTCAAGATGGCAACGCGGGATGATGCCCTGGTCGAGCGCCGTTTTCACGATGTCAAGGTACGCTTTGAGCGCGTCCTTTCGCGACATATTGAGCTTCAGGAAAATGTGATAGTCCGAGCAGGAGGTAAGGATGCCGGTCTCCTTGAGCCCGATCTCTTTGACGAGCTTGAAGTCGTTCTTGTTCGCCCGGATCCAACCCGTGATCTCGGGAAAGCGATACCCGCGCTCCATGCACAGCCGCACCGCTTCGCGGTCTTTTTCCGAATAGAGGAAAAATTCCGTCTGGCGAATCACGCCGTTCGGCCCGCTCATCCGGTGCATGAAATCGAAGATGTCCGCGATCTGCTTGGGCGTGTACGGAGGCCGGGACTGCTGGCCGTCGCGGAACGTCGTGTCGGTGATCCAGATGTCCTTGGGGATGTTGGTCTGGATCATCCGGTCCTCAAGCACGACGCGGGGAACGCTCGAATAGGGGAACATATCCCGGTAGAGCTCCGGCTCTTTGACGTCCTTAAGTTCGGAAGGGATTTTGACACTCTGTTTTTTAATAGTCATGAGATACTCCTGATGCTGAAATTTATTCGAAATTTGATGATTGGAATGAAGGGATTGGACATCGATTCAAAATCTAAAATTTCCAATCTGCGCTTTCCAATGAGCAGTTATTCCCCTCGTATTCCTTTGATCGCCGCCGCATAGTCCTTCTTGCCGAAGACCGCAGAACCCGCGACGAGGATATCGGCGCCGGCCTTGATGATGGTGGCCGCGTTCTCGGGCTTCACGCCGCCGTCGACTTCGATCTCGGTCGAGAGACGGAGGCTATCGATCCGCTTCCGCAGTTCGGTTATCTTCGCGAGCGCAGAAGGAATGAAGGCCTGGCCCCCGAAGCCGGGGTTCACGGACATGACGAGCACCATATCGAGGTCCTGCAAGAGATAGTCCAGGCAGGAAAGCGAGGTCGCCGGGTTGAGCGCGACCGCAGCCTTCACGCCTTTGTGCTCCTTGATGGACTGGACGAGCCTGTTCAGGTGATAGGCCGTTTCAGCATGCACCGTGATATAATCCGCTCCTGCTTTGGCAAAGTCGGCTATATACAGTTCCGGATTGGTGATCATCAGGTGCACATCGAGCGGCAGCTTCGTGGACCGGCGGGCGGCTTCCACGATCAACGGGCCGATGGTGATGTTCGGCACAAAATGGCCGTCCATCACATCGACGTGAATGAGATCGGCGCCCGCGTCTTCGACAGCCTTGATCTCTTCGCCCAGACGGGAGAAGTCCGCGGAAAGAATCGACGGCGCTATCTTGATTTTTTTTGTCATGTTGTTATTCCTAACCCGGACAAGCCGGACGTAAAAAAATAAAAGGCGTTTCTCGCGGAGGCCGCGGAGTTAAAACCTTTTCAGCCCTGGATATTTATAAATTTTCTCTGCGAGCTCTGCCTGCGCCCAGCGATAACGAGTGCCTGCGCGAGTGCAGGTCGCGGCGAAACAATTATTTCCTATTTGCTTACTACGATATCCACCGTGGCATCGGCGGAAACCGGATATCCCGCGCCGGGCTTCTGGCTGATAACGGTCCGCTCCGTGCCCGGCGACTTGTCCGTTCTTGCCCGCGTAATGACCCGATGCTGCAATTCCATGCGGTCCACGATCCGGAGCGCCTCTTCTGCCTTTTTCCCCGTGAGCTTCGGCATGACCAGAAGATCGGGCTTTTTCCCGGAGCTCACGAGCATGGTGATCGTGCCGCCCTTCTCGAGCGAACTGCCGTACTGCGGATACTGGGCAATGACGATACCCCGGTCCACGTTTTCGGAAAACACGCGGGAGATATCTCCTGTAATGAAACCCGCCTGCCGGACCAGGATATCGGCCTTGCGAAAGTTTTCTCCGACCAGTTTCGGGGCAAGCAATTCGCTCGGTCCCTGGCTGATGACGACATGGATCTGCCGTCCCTTTTTGATGCCGCTTCCCGGCGAGGGCGATTGAGAAATAACCGAGTCCCGCGGCAGAACAGGATTGGGCTCCCGCCGATCCACCTTGAGTTGCAGGCCCTGCTGAGCTACTGTTTCGATCACGGAAACGATGTCCTGGCCCGTCAGGTCAGGCACGCGCACTTCTTCCTGGCGCAAGAGCAGCGCAACAACCGCAAAAGCGCTGACGATGCCGACGCCGATAAGTGCCAGAAATATGCCGAGGCCCTTCATAAACCGCTTCATAGCAGAGGCCATATTTTACCACATAGGAAATAAGATGCAAGAACTTCTCATGTTCAAAGCAGCAGGCAGGGGTCAGGACCTTCATTGCACCGGCCCCATGCCCCTCGACCCTACTTTTTTATCATTCGCACGCCGAAAAACCCGTCCATCCCGAACGCCCGGGGGTAGGTATGAAAAAATCCGCGTTCGTCCACCAGCCCCTGTGCCGGCTTCGGCAGCCATCGTCGTGCGTCATCGATGACAAACCCGGTCCCCATCCCGGAAAGAAATGCCTGAACCACGTCTTCATTTTCTTCCGGCTCCGTACTGCAGGTTGCGTAGACCATTGCCCCGCCCGGCCTCAGGAGCTTGGCGCAGTTTTTGAGGATCCCGGACTGGAGCCGTTGGCGCTCCCGGATCGTCTGCTCGCTCTTGCTCCACCTGCCGTCGGGATGCCGCCTGAGCACGCCTAAGCCGGAGCACGGCGCATCGATCAGAATTTTATCAAAGCCTCCCTGCAGATAGAGCGCGGCATCTCCCAACCTGGGAGCAATGATCGTGCTGCCGAGCCGCAGGCTGTTCTCTACGATCCTGTTCATGCGCGTCCGATCGATCTCAAGCGCAACGATCGTTCCGCGGTTCTGCATGAGCTCGGCTAAATGGGTTGCCTTTCCTCCGGGCGCGGCGCAGGCATCCAGTACGGTTTCTCCGGGCGCCGGAGCAAGCATCAGGCCGACGAGCTGGGCAGCCTCGTCCTGCACCATGAAGAAGCCCTGCTGATAGGCATCGAGCGTTCGGATGCCCGGAGACGAAAGGATTTCGAGCCCGATATCAGAGTAGTTCGTTTCGACTGCTTGAGCGCCCTGGGAAACGAGCGATGCCTTGAGCTCATCCCGCGTCGCCTTCAGGATGTTCGCCCTGACCACCAGCGGTGCAGGCCGGTTGTTCTCGCGCAGCAGCGTTTCCGCTTGTTCCCCGCCGAACCGCGTGAGCCAGCGCCGGACAAGCCACTCGGGGTGGGAATAGAGAACGGCGAGTCTTTTTGCCGGCTCGCTGAACCGAGGCTCGGATATCGAGCTCCGTTTCCGGTCCAGGTTTCTGAGCAGGCCGTTCACGTAGCCCTGTTTTTTCCCGAAGGCTTTCGCCAGCTCGGTGGACGTGTTGATTGCCGCGCTCGGCGGGACCCGGTCAAGAAGCAGCAGTTGATAGGCGCCGAGCCGGAGGATGTTCCGGGTCCGGACATCGGTCTTTGCCACGGGCTGCGCCGAGAACAGATTCAGGACCCAATCCAGCCACGCCCGGTTCCGGAGCGTCCCATAAACAAGCTCCAGGATAAAAGCGCTGTCCCGCGCGTCAAATACCTCCCGGCTATGATCGAGAAGCGAGTCGACAAACCCGCCGTCCTCGACGCTCCGGAGGATCTCCAACGCCTGTTCTCTGGGTTTATCCCGGGGATTCACGAAGCTCTTTGCCGCCGTTGGCGAGAAATTCGAGCGCTTCCGCAACCTTGGAGATGTCAACGCTCGTATTAAAACACGGTCCGAAAGGACGGTCGTTCAGGATCCCGATCACCGGCAGCGGGTAGGCGTCCTGGATGCCGGAGGTCAGGTCCCGCTCGCAGGCGACGGCGATAATGGCCTGGGGCTTCGCCTCCGCCACTCGTCTGCGCGCAAGCGTGCCGCCGGTGGCCACGGAAAGATGCACGTGATATTTCTTTGCGAGCATGACCAGGTCCTTTATCTTGCACTTGCCGCAGGCCTGGCATTTGCCGGCATCGGTCGTGATCTTGATGGCGCAATCATTGAACTGAAGACAATGAGGCATGAGCAGCAGGATCCGCTGCGGTTTGCTGTCGCGGCACTTGGCCATGACCAGGAGATTGTTCACCTCCACAAAGGACTGCTGGATCTTTTCCTTCGAGATTCCGAGGAGCTTGCCCACCACGATCATGATGGGAAAGAGCACTTCGATCACGATGCCCCGGAGCCGCGCGGCAAAGAAGATTTCCTTGCCGCGAATCAGGGTCAGGATGAGCAGGCCTACGCCGAGAATCAGGGCGCCGAGCGCCCCGCTCATCGTAAGGCACACGATCTCCGGCGCAAGGGGGTGAATGTTCCTGAGCCCGATATAGGGTATCAGGTAAAGCGCAACCGTGATCGCGGCGATCAGAAATACCGTAAAGACGATAAGGCCGATGAAAATTCTTTTTTTGGGTTCGGACATGGTCGTTAAAATTCCAAATGAGAAATCCCAAATCACAAATAAATCCAAACGCCAAAATACAATTTCCCAAAAGTTCGGAACTTTGAATTTGTTGCTTGGTGCTTATTTGTGATTTGGTGCTTGGGATATGGAGCTTGCTGCTCCAAATCTCTTCCCGACAAGCCCCCGGTAGCCGCGCAGGAAATCTCCGGCAATCATCGGCTTCTTGCTCTCCGGCTGGATGCTCACGATGCGAAGCAGTCCCTTGCCGGTGCCGGCTTCCAGGATGTTCCTGTCCCGTTCGTACAACAGCCCGGGCTCGCCCGCGCCGCTCAGCGGTTCGGACGCAATGATTTTCACCATCTTCTTGTCGAGAAAGGTGTACGCCCCCGGCCAGGGCGAAAGGCCCCGGACGCGATCATGAATCTGGACGGCAGAAAGGTTCCAATCAATAAGTCCGTTCTCTTTTTTGAGCAGCGGCGCCAGGGTCGCCCGCGATTCGTCCTGTGCGACCGGCTGCAGCTTTCCTTCCGCGATGAGCGGAAGCGCGGCAACAATGAGCCTTGCGCCTACGACCGCGAGCTTCCCGGTCATTGTCCCGGCCGTGTCCGCAGGATCGATCGGGATACTCTCCTGGAGCAGGATCGCGCCCGTATCCATTCCCACGTCCATCCTCATGATCGTGATGCCGGTCCGCGCCTCGCCGCGAATGATCGCCCAATTGATCGGGGCGGCCCCGCGGTAGAGCGGCAAAAGCGAGGCATGGATATTGATGCATCCGTATTTGGGGAGCGTCAGGATTTCCTTCGGGAGGATCTGGCCGTAGGCAGCCACGACAATGACCTCGGGATCGATCGTCCGCAGTTGATCGACGAACGCCGGCTCCCGCACCCGCCGCGGCTGGAATACGGGGAGCCGCATCCCCTCTGCAACGACCTTGACCGGCGGCGCGGTCAGGCTCCGTCCCCTGCCCGCCGGCTTGTCACTCCGCGTGACCACACCGGCGATCTCGTGACCTGCCGCAGCCAGGGCGCGGAGCGGCTCCACGGCAAACTGCGGAGTTCCCAGGTAAACAAGTTTCATAAAAGTTCCGCATCACAAGTGCACAATCCGCATGCGCTCCAGGTCCCGACAGCAACATTCCGAATTTTCGGTTTGCTGCCGTCGCTCTTTGCTGTTTGGAATATTCCCGGAAATGCGGCGTCCCGGCATCGGGAGGTGTTGCAGGCTACTCTTTCTCCACCGCAAACTTTTTGTATCTTCGTTTAAAGATATTTTTTTTGAGGGGGCTTAAGCGATCCACGAAGAGCAGACCGTTCAAATGATCGATTTCATGCTGCAGGGCCTTTGCCAGGAGTCCTTCCGCCTCGATTTCAAAAGGTTTTCCGGTCCGGTCCTGGGCGCGGACTTTGACTTTTGCCGCGCGCTTCACCTTCTCGGCGTAGTCCGGGATACTGAGACACCCTTCCTCTTCAGCGACGGCCCCTTCCAGGGAAAGGAGTTCGGGATTGATGATCACGAGGAGAGGATGACGCTGTCCCTCGTTCTCCCGGGAACTGATGTCGATCACCGCCAGCTGAAGCGGGATCCCAACCTGGTTGGCGGCAAGACCGACGCCCGGCGCCGCGTGCATGGTTGCCACCATGTCATCGATCAGCCGATCGAGTGAACTGTCGATTTTTTCCACCCGGGCCGTTTTATTGCGGAGCACCGGGTCGGGATACATGCGTATTTCTCGAATAGCCATGGTGTTCATTTGTAACATGATTCCCGTCGGAAATCAAGACAGAAGATGCTTACACGCTTCAAAAAACACCTGATTTCCCTTCCCGCTGGAAGGAACCTTGTTGACACTCCGATAAGCTTTATGGTATTTTTAAGGGTATGGCAATCGATAAAAATACCATCTCCAAGGAAGCTCAAAAGTTCGCTGCCAAGGGTCAGTTCGACAAAGCGATTGCCGAGTGGAAAAAACTCCTCAAGGAATCACCGAACGACCCCAATATCTTCAATACAATAGGCGATCTTTGCCTGAAAAAAGACTCCAAGGCCGACGCTGTCGACGCCTACAGGAAAGCCGCTGATCTGCTGGCCGCAGACGGGTTTACCTCCAAGGCGATCGCTCTCTACAAAAAAGTCCTCAACATTGACCCCAAGCAAATCGAAGTCCACCTCTCCCTCGGCGACTTGAACGCGGAAAAAGGACTCACCGGTAACGCTCTGGAAAGCTATAAAGTCGCCGCCGACCACTATACGCAGCAGAAAGATCCGGCAAAGGCCCTCGGCATCTACCAAAAGATGGCCGATTTGAACCCCGCCAACGTCGCGTTCCGCGTCAAGCTCGGAGACATGTATGCAAAAGAGAACATGACCTCCGAAGCGAGCAAGGCCTATCTTGCTGCGGCGGAAGTGCACATGTCCAAGAACGCCTTCAAGGACGCGCGCCAATTGTTCGAGAAAGTGCTGTCTCGCGACCCCGGCAATAAAGTGGTCTATCATAAGGCCGGTATGGTGTATTTTCAGGAGGGGAAATTCAGCGAAGCCTGCAAGGCGCTGAAGCCCGCCTTTGAAAGCGACCCGTCCAGCAGGGAAATCGCCGATACCTACCTCGAAGCCCTGCTGAAAGCCGGGAAAGAACCGGAAGCCGAGCAGGTCATCGGGAAAATTCTCGCCAATGACGCCACGCGAACGGATTTGCGGGAAAAACTGGTCAAGATCCACCTTGGGAAAAAGGACGACCACAAAGCCCTTGCCGAGATTACCTTAATCGCCGAGGCGAAGACCGCGGAGGGGGACAGCAGCGCAGCGGAGAACGTTCTCAAGGCGTTCGTGGCCCAGGTCCCGGAATATATTCCTGCCCGCCAAAAACTGGCCGAATTTTATCGCTCCGTTGAACGCAACCAGGATGCGGCCGTAACATTCCTGCAGGCAGCGGAAATCCTCGCTGAGACCAATGACCAGGGCGGCGCCAAAGCGTTCCTGAACCGGGCGCTGGAACTTGCACCCGATCTGCAGGAGGCCAAGGAGCTCCTTGAACAGCTTGAGGCAACGCTGTCCGCCGCCCCGCCTCCCGAACCGGAGATCGTCAAAGAACCGATAAACGTGGCCCAGGAAAAACCTGCTGCCAAGCCTCCCGCGGCCGCGCTGTCAATTCTCGAGGAAAATCCGGCGATCAACGAGGCCTTCACGGAAATTGACGTGCTCCTCAAATACGGCCTTGCCGCCAAAGCGCTCGAGCAACTCGAGGCCCTGGCCCTCAAATATCCGGAAAGCCCCCAGGTCCGCATGCGGCTGCAGGATGTCTATCGTGAGCAGGGGAATCTATCCAAAGCGGCTGCCCATGCACTGGCGCTGGCCGCTCTCTATGCATCGAAAAACATGAAGGAACAGGCCGATTCCGTCCTCCGGTCGGCACTTTCCCTCGATCCGAACAACAACGCAGTTCGCGCGAAACTCGGCATGGCGCCTGTTCCTTCAGAGGCCCTCGCGGAACAGCCGAGGCAGGCAAAACCATCCCCGCCCGAGGTTTCGCTTCCCGAAGTCAGCCTGGATGACATATTGTCGCCGGAACCAGCCGTCGCTCCGCCTGCATTCAAAGGGTCACCCTTGCCCGAGGGGCCCGCGCAAACCGATGAAATCGCCTTTGAAGGCCTCGATGCCGGGATGCCCTTGCTGGAAGAAAAACCGCCGCTCGCAGAAACCGCTATCCGGGCAACGGCGCCGGCAATAAAGAAAGAACCGTTGCCGCAAGAAAAAAGCAGGGCCGGCGCTGCGAAAATCCCTGGAGAGCCTGTCAAAAAGCCCAAGGTCCCCGTTCAGAAGCCGACTGCCGCGATCCAGGCTGATATCAATGAAATATGGGCTGAAGCCGAATTTTACTTTCAACAAGGCCTGTTCGATGAAGCGAAAAAACATTACGCAAAAATCGTTGAATTAAATCCGAGCAACCGGCGGGCAATCGACCGGCTCGGTGAAATTTCCTGCGAGGAAGAGAAAACGCTGGAGTTCACGAACCTGGCGGATGCTGTTGAAGAGCTCGAAGAGAGCGCCGTTCCCGAAGCAGCTGAACACGAACTGCCTTTCAGCTCATCGGATGAGGACGCTGTCCGCAGTCTCATGCAGGAGATTTCTCAACTCGGAAAACCGCAGAGCCCCGAGGCTTCGCTCCCACCCGATGAAGAAACACCGGCGTTTTCTCCTCAGCCCGCGTCAACGGAGCGCAAAAAAGGACCGTCCGCCTTTGTCCCCGAGGTTGCCGTCACACCAGCCCCTTCCGGGCTGTCTGTGCCTGAAGAAGATTTTTTTGATCTGGGCGAAGAGCTCAAAAAAGAAAACAGCAGCGCCGCAGCCCGGAACGTCGAACGTTCCTCCGACGATTTCTTCGATCTTGCCGCTGAACTCAGAGATGAGCTGAATACCGTCGCCGTTCCCGCGCGGCCCGCCGGACCCGCCGATGAACAAAGCCTCGACGAAATATTCGAGGAGTTTAAACGGGGCGTTGAAAAGCAATCAGTCAAGGAGGACGTCGACACCCATTACAATCTCGGCGTGGCCTACAAGGAAATGGGGCTTTTGGACGACGCTGTTGCGGAATTTATCCTGACGCCCGAGGATGAGCCGAGATTCATCCAGAGCCGGTACCTGTTGGGCCTCTGTTATATGGAAAAAGGAGAGTATCAGAACGCGACACGGGAAATCCAGCACGCTCTCCACTGTTCAGAAAGCCTTCTCCAGGAGGATGAAGACAGCCTCGGCATGCACTATGATCTGGGCCTGGCCTATCAGGGCGCCGGAAATATCAATAATGCGATCAGCGAGTTTCAAATCGTCGAGGCCCTGGATCCGGAGTACCGGGATACCGCCTCAAAATTGAAGGAATTGCAGCAAGGCGATTTCATCACTCTCGACCAGCTCAAGGATGATATCGAGAAAGAAATCTCGTCAAAGTTCTTTGAAGAAGGCGAACGGATAGAACGCGAAGAGAAAAACCGAAAAAGCGAACGAGTTAGAAACTGATTGTGCCTAAATTATAGGCTAATGCCTATTTTTTGATCAGGTTCCTGCCTTTAAAATTTACTAACCAGTTGAAATTAATAATCCTTTTTTTAGCATTAAAATTGCTTAAAATTAGCGGGACAGGAGGTTGTACAACTATGAAAAAAATCGAGGCAGTCATTAAGCCTTTCAAACTCGATGAGGTTAAAGATGCTCTGAATTCCATAGGAGTACAAGGCATTACCGTCACCGAAGTAAAGGGCTTCGGCAGGCAAAAGGGGCATACCGAGCTCTACCGGGGAGCGGAGTATGTTGTTGATTTCCTTCCCAAGATTAAGCTCGAAATTATCGCCGCCGACGCATTGGTGCCGAAGATCATTGCTACGATAGAAACCTCGGCTAAAACGGGCCGCATCGGCGACGGCAAGATTTTTGTCACGCCGGTGGACGAAGTGATCCGCATTCGTACCGGTGAGCGCGGAGAATCGGCAATATAATAAAACAGGTGCACGTTTTAAGTTTTCAATTTTTCGCTGTTAACTAAGAACTGAGAACTATCAACTGATTTCACTAGAGGAGGAAGCAACATGGCGACACCAAAAGACGTACTAAAGATGGCAAAAGACAACAAAGCAATGATGGTAGACATGAAGTTCATGGATTTCCCCGGACTCTGGCAGCACTTCTCGGTACCTGTGGATGAGCTGACCGAGGCCATTTTTGAAGAAGGTCTTGGGTTCGACGGATCGAGCATCCGCGGCTGGCAGTCGATCCATACCAGCGACATGCTTGTCGTTCCTGATGCGGAGACTGCGGTGATGGACCCCTTCACCAAGTACCCCACGCTCTCGCTCATCTGCAATATCGTTGACCCGATCACCAAAGAGCGCTACTCTCGCGACCCGCGTCATATCGCGCAAAAAGCAGAAGCATACCTCAAGTCCACCGGCCTCGGCGACACCTGCTACATGGGCCCTGAGCCGGAATTCTTCATTTTCGACGATGTTCGTTTCGACCAGAATTCCCACGAAGGCTATTATCACATAGACAGCTCGGAAGGCATCTGGAACAGCGGCCGGGTCGAAAACCCGAACCTCGGATACAAGCCCCGCCACAAGGAAGGCTATTTCCCCGTGCCGCCGATCGACTCCCAGGAAGACATCCGCACCGAGATGGTGGAGGAGATGCAGAAAGTCGGCATCTACGTCGAGCGCCAGCACCACGAGGTGGCGACCGCAGGCCAGGCCGAGATCGACATCCGGTTCAGCAACCTGGTCAAATGCGCGGACCAGGTCATGATGTTCAAATACATCATCAAGAACGTGGCCAAGCGGCACAACAAGACCGTGACCTTCATGCCGAAGCCGCTCTTCGGCGACAACGGCTCGGGCATGCACACCCATCAGTCAATCTGGAAGGGCGGCAAACCCCTCTTCGCAGGCGATAAATACGCCGGCATGTCCCAGATGGCGCTCCACTACATCGGCGGCATCCTGAAGCATGCGAAAGTCATCGCTGCCTTCACCAACCCGACCATGAACTCCTACAAGCGTCTGACCCCGGGCTTCGAAGCCCCGGTGAACCTGGCTTACTCGAGCCGGAACCGCTCGGCCTCGGTCCGCATACCCATGTACAGCGCGAATCCCAAGACAAAGAGGATTGAGGTCCGCTTCCCCGACCCGTCCTGCAACCCCTATATGGCCTTCGCTGCCATGCTCATGGCCGGTCTTGACGGCATCGAAAACAAGATCGATCCGGGCCAGCCGCTCGATAAGGACATCTACGATATGGCGCCCGAAGAACTCGCCTCAGTGCCCTCCATGCCGGGCTCGCTCGAAGAGGCCCTGAACAACCTCGAAGCAGATCACGCTTTCCTGCTGAAAGGCGACGTGTTCACCAAGGACGCGATCGAGATGCATATCAACTACAAGAGGACCAAGGAAGTGGACGCACTCAGGCTTCGTCCCCATCCCTACGAGTTTTTCCTGTACTACGACATCTAAGTGGTTATTGCTGCACATCGATCAAAACCGGAACCCTGGTCAACGGGGGTTCCGGTTTTTTTTGTAAAGACACACAGACAAAGCACACTTCCTGTCTTTTGGCCGAGTTCAGCAGCTTACCGCTTCACGACCTTTCCACAATAACGATTGCACCTTGCCCTGGTGACCTGTCCGCTCAAAAAATGTCCAGGCAGCGTAAAAACCCTGGGAAGAGCTGGCATAATTAGTCAGTTACGAATGAAATTCTGCCCACAATGGTATAAAAAAAATCTTAAACCTTTGACAGGATAACAGGATTTACAGAAAGTTATTTAAAGCAAGATCTGTCAAAAGCTTTTCCGGCTTGTCCGGTTAGGCAATCCCATTTGATTTCTCAAGAGGCGGGTGCTATCTTTGAGGCATGTATAAGAAGGTCCTCGCCGCGGTGAACGAACATCTGAACTCCGAGGTTTCGGCGCGCTACGCGCTGTATCTGGCGAAAGAAGCGAATGCCGGGATCACCTTCTGTTCCATTGCGGAGAACGGGCTCGCGGACAAGGGTTTCCGCCTTGCCGAGGAAGCTGTTAAACGGCTGTCAAGCCGCGCACGGGAATTGGGCGTCAAAGCCGACTGCGTCCTCGAAACAGGCATGCCCCTTAAGCAGATCACGAAGATCGTTGACGCAGAAGGGATCGATATCGTTTTTGCCGCTACGCGGCGGGAAGACGTGGAAAAACGTTTCTTCGCCCGCACCGTGGCGCGAGGGCTCTCACTCTCCCTTCACTGTTCCGTGGCCCTCGTGCGGGTCGTGAACATGGGCAGGATCCACCCGCGGGAGATCCTCGTCCCGGTGAAGGAACACATCGATCATATCCCGGAGCGAAGCTACTTTGCCTCGATGCTGGCGAAAAGCTTTGGTTCCAAAATTCATCTTTTTCACACGACGAAACCGCTGAAAAAGTTCTTCCATGGCGAGACCTATCTAACGCCCCTGGAATGGGAGCGGAACATTCCGCCCGACATCTCGCGGTTCATCGGACATCTGGACCAGTACAACGTCGAACACGAGAAGCGTCTTGCATCGGGCATGACCGGGAAGAGCATTGCCATTGAGGCGGCGGCGCGGCGCAGGGACCTCATTATCATGGGCGCAAGCGAACGGGGCTTTTTCAATCTTCTGCTCAAGGGCAGCCCAGTGGAATATGTTCTGCGCGAGACACCGTGCAACCTTATCATTCTGAGGCCGGAACAGTAAGGCATAGAACATTTTCGTCAGCAAATTTGATCATCCCGTAAAAAAATCGGAACATACCGCAGAGACGCTGAAGAAAAGCATTAAGAACTGATATGGCTTCCTCCGCGCTCTGGTTTGTTTTAGTCAAGTACTTTTATAAGACATTGCTTTTAGAGATAACGATCTTGAGTGCGGCACCTTATCCAACTCTGGTTTAAAGGGTCT